>JBLNAE010000309.1:0-29111 GCA_050259195.1 Ignavibacteriales bacterium | reverse complement strand
ATGAGAGGACTATTCTTGCATATGTAGAATACCAAGACAAGGAAGACAGAGGGCAACTGAAACTCGACCTCGAACGGAGTTAGGGAAGCCGCCGACTCCTGTCGGCGGAGGTTCACTGTTTCGTTTGCGTTCGTTTGTGTCAATCGGCTTTTCTGAATTGCCCTTGCCGCTACTCGCGCCTTAATATGGCTATGTTTTCAATTGTTCAGTAAGCTTCAAATAGGTGTCGTCCAGATATTCTGGCATTACCTTTATATCTCCGATAACCGGCATAAAGTTCGTATCTCCGCTCCATCTAGGAACGACGTGGAAATGAATGTGATCGTCAATTCCAGCCCCGGCGGCTCTGCCAAGGTTCATTCCAATATTGAATCCATCCGGTTTGAACACCTTCAAAATCTCTAAACACTTAATCACAAGGTTCATAAGTTCTAACCTCTCTCGGTCACTGAGTTCTTCGAGTTCTCTTGTGTGTTTATATGGCACGGCCATGAGATGACCATTTGAATAAGGATAGCGGTTCATAATAATAAATCCGGTTTCGCCTCTATAGATTATGAGGTTTTCTCTATCTTTGTTTTCTTTAGGTTTTTCGCAGAATATACACCCCACGTCCTTTTCGCTCATTAGGTACTCGATTCGCCAAGGAGCCCAAATCGTTTTCATGGTGATAAGGAATTTTAGCCGCGAATGAACACGAATATACAGGAACGGAAGAATTCAGAATACAGGAGACAGAACCAATTGGTATTTCTTCCCTGTATTCTGTATCCTGCATTCTGTATTGTGCATCCTATATCATGAATCCTATTATTTTCATTCGTGTCAATTTGTGGCTAAATTAGTAAGATAGAAAAGTCCAAAACGCTCTTTTATCGGAAACCCGCCGATAAGTCCATGGGATTCAAATTTTGAAAGAAGAAAATCAAGAAGATTCGTCTTTTTCTTTGGATAATAGACAACGTTTGGCTCGCCCTTTATTCTGCTCATGGTTCCGGCAAGACGAATTGCGTCGCTAATGGAGCCTAATTCATCAACAAGCTTAAGGTTCTTTGCCTGCTCTCCTGTGAATACCCTTCCATCGGCGATTTTATCCACGTCTTTCAAATCAATCCCTCTTCCTTCCGAGACGGCGTGTTTAAACTGAGAATGGACATCATCAATTAGATTCTGAATGTATTTCCGTTCAGTATCGGTCATCTGTCTAAGCGGTGAGCCTACGTCCTTAAATTCCCCGCTTTTTATCACCTCAACGTCCACCTTGGCCCATTTAAGGAGTTGCTCGTAGCTTGTAAATTCGGCAATCACACCTATACTTCCGGTAATCGTTCCTGGATTTGCGAATATTTTCTCTGCGGCACAGGCGATGTAATATCCTCCCGAAGCGCCTACCGATCCCATTGTAGCGATTACAGGTTTCTTTTCTCTTACCTTTTTGATTTCACTATAGATTTCTTGAGATGGACCGACCGCTCCGCCGGGAGAGTCTATTCTCAAAACGACGGCCTTAATCTTGTCGTCTTTTTTGATTTTGGAGAGGCTTTCAAGATACGGCTGGGAATCAAGAATCACGCCATCAACTTCGAGCACCGCAACCCTTTCACCACCAGTAAATGTATCTTCCCCGGAGATTACAAGGCCAAGCCCTATTCCAGCTATGAAAGCAAAAACTATGAGTATCACAACAATTACTGCAAAGAGAAAAGTCCGCAAATTTAAATTATTCCTTTATCAAAGATTTTAACTTATCGCCCAAAATGTCTCCGAGTTTTATTGAACCTTCCCCCTGAGAGGATAGGAAGTTTGAAACCCTTTCTTTCTCAACCCGCTCGTCATACTGTTTCTTGCTTAAATTGATCTGACGTTTTCCCCTTTCAAACCCGATTACCTGAGCAGTGACCTCGTCACCGATTTTAACGAGCTTGGATAAGTCATTCGTTCTTTCCTTGCTGAATTCCGATGCCCTTATAAACCCTTCAATTCCCTCATCAAGCTCCAGAACGATTCCCCTGTCTTTGATATCCTTAACTTTCCCGCTGAGAACAGCCTCACGGGGTTTGTACCTCTCAAGAGCGTCCTCCCAAGGGTCTTTTGTAAGCTGCTTGAGGCCGAGTCCGATTCTCTGGTTCTTTTCATCCACACCTAGAACAACAACCTCAATTTCATCGCCTGTCCTATATTCTTCCTGTGGATTTACGTTGCCCTTCCATGAGACATCGCTAAGGCGAATCAGCCCTACCAAATCCTCCTCAACCTCTACAAATATACCTCTCTCCGTGAGGTTCTTAATCTTTCCTTTCACTCTTGTTCCGGGCGCGTTCTTTTCCTTGAATATTTCCCATGGGCTGCGTTCGATTCGTCTTAGACTGAGCGCCATCCGCCTTTTATCAACATCAACCTCGAGCACGACGGCTTCTACGCGACTGCCAACGTTTACTATCTCCTTTGGGTGTCTAAACCTTTTTGTCCACGTTATCTCGGATATGTGAACCAGTCCCTCGACACCCGGCTCAATTTCTACAAACACGCCGAAATCTGTTGCCGAAACCACCTTACCTCTTACCTTCGCACCCGGCTTGTATTTTTTCTCAACAAACGTCCATGGGTCAGATTTAGTCTGTTTGAGACTCAGAGAGATTTTTCCGTCCTCTTCAACCTTTAAGACTTTGATTCTCACCTCTTCGTTTACGGAAACAACGTCCCCCGGCTGTTTTACCCTTCCCCACGACAGCTCGCTTATGGGAATGAACCCCTCGACTCCGCCTAAATCTACAAAGGCACCCTGGTCAATAATCTTTACAACCCTGCCGGCTACGGTTTTTCCCTCTTTCAGCGTGGAAAGAATCCTGGTGCGAAGAATCTCTCTTTGTTCTTCAAGGTAATTTCTCCTTGATAGAACAATTCCCTCATTTGATAGCTTTATAATCTTTGCTTCGAGTATTTTCCCTATGAATTGATCGAGGTTGCTGTGAGGTCTTATGTCAATTTGGGACGCAGGGAGAAAAGCTCTTATTTCAATCTCTTCACCCACATCAGCTATGAGGCCGCCTTTTACCTTTTCTATGGGTTTTGCGCTGACTAATTTTCCGCTCTCATAGATTCGCTCTAGTCTTTCGGATTCTTTAATGAGATCGGCTTTCCTCTTAGAAAGCGCGGGAACTCCTTCCTTGCCTGTCCATTTCTCCAATGTCACTTCAACCTCGTCTCCTACGTTTACCTTAGGTTCGCCGGTCTTCGCGTAAAATTCACTGATAGGGGCGATTCCTTCAGACTTGAAGCCGAAGTCAATAAACACATCCTCTTCGTCAACGCGCACGACTTTGCCTTTGAAGACCTGTCCCCTGTCGGGAACACGCATACTTTCTTCAAGAAGCTCTGAAAAATTTTTTTCTTCTTCCATCATAGTGTGCATCTCTTTTTAAGATAAGTTGTATTTGATTTATTGAACAAGGGAGGCAATTGTAGAGAGGTTTGCGAACCGCCTCTACACATGATCACCCTGATAGACTATCTAATATACCCGATAAATTTTTAAGTACCTTAATCTTCTTAGTCTTTCTTGAGTCCTTGAAGTATTTCCTCTATAATCCACGAAGGGGTTGATGCCCCCGCAGTGACACCAATGGTTTTTTCATCTAAGTTAAATTCTAAAGACCGGACCTCATCTACGGTTTCTATCTGATATGTGTTTGGATTCACCTCGTGGCAGAGTTTTGCAATTTTTGTCGTGTTTGAGCTGTTCTTTCCACCTATTACGATCATCACGTCCACCGACTTTGCAATCTCTACGGCCTCGCGCTGTTTGTTGAAAATATCATCGCAGATGGTATTGAAAACCTTTATTTCCTCTACGCTTCTTTCGAGAAACGCATCCACTACCTCGCGAAACCTGTCAAATGCGATCGTAGTCTGGGCGACAATGCCTACCTTTTTCTTCGTAAATACGCTCTCTTGAAGCTCCAATTTGCTCTCTACAACCATCACGCTTTCCGGCTCTGCGTAGCTCCTTGCCCCTATTATTTCGGGATGCTTTTTGTCTCCGACTATCAATATAAAGTATCCCTCTTCGGCCAGTTTTTTTACGGAGTGCTGGAGCTTCTTTACGATAGGGCACGTGAGATCAACGACATTAAGCCCGCGCTCCTTCAGAGTGCCGAGGGTTCCTACGGGCACGCCGTGGGCGCGAATCATAACTGTGCCGCCGGGGGCGTCTTCTAATCTTCCGATAACCTTTACGCCCTTTTCTTCCAGATGCTTTACGACCTGGGGGTTGTGGATTATAGGCCCCAACGAATAAACCTCCTCTTCAGATTTATCCGTAACCTCATATGACTTTTTGAGCGCCCTCTCTACGCCAAAACAAACACCCGCGCTCTCAGCCAGTATGATTTTCTTCATCTATGAGTTTTGCCTCCTCAATAGTCTTAATAATCTTTTCTACCACTTCGTCCGCTGTAAGGCTTGTAGTATCTATTATGACTGCATCTGAGGCGTGATGCAAGGGTGATTCTTGTCTCTCCATATCCTGCCTATCCCTCATTTCAATCTCTTCTTTTACATCCTCTATATCCGCTTTGATTCCGCTTTCTTTTAATTGGAGCCACCTTCTTTTTGCTCGTTCCTCAAGAGACGCATCAATGTAGAATTTAAAGTCCGCATTAGGAAATACATAAGTTCCCATATCCCTTCCCTCGACCACTATTCTTCCCTCTCGTCCAATTCTCCTCTGCATTGCCTTGAGAAAGTTCCTGACGCCCTTTTTTGTAGCGATGTCTGAGGAAAGACGGGACATTTCCGGCGTTCTAATTTTTTCTGTTACGTCCTCTTCACCCAAAAATACCCTTAAATTGCAATCAGAATTGGTTTTAAGGGAGATATGAGCACCAAGAATCAGTTCTGTAAGCTCTTTTTCGTCATTTAAATTAACCAAATTTCTGTGTGCTAAAAGGGCGATAGCCCTATACATAGCCCCCGTATCCATGTATAAAAATCCAAGCCTTTTTGCAACGGCTCGAGCAACCGTTCCCTTTCCAGCCCCGGAGGGGCCGTCAATTGTTATAATAATGCCTCTTTTCACCCTCTCAGCCTTCTCATCGCGTCAAAAAATCCGGGGAAAGACACGGATACGCACTCCGTATCTTCGATCTCCGTAATGCCGTCGGCGCGACTTCCTGCAACGGCAACGGCCATTGCAATTCTGTGGTCTCCCCAGCTTGAGCACATTGCGCCCCTTAGATTCTCCTTCCCAAGGATTATCATTCCATCATCGAGTTCTTCAACTTGTGCGCCGAGTTTTCTTAGCTCTGTCGTCATTGCCCGAATCCGATCTGTCTCTTTTACTCTGAGCTCTTTTGCGTCCTTTATCACCGTCTCTCCTTCTGCAAAGCACGCCCCGACGGAAATTACGGGAAGCTCGTCAATTGTCCTTGGAATCATATCGCCTTTTATTTGAACGGACCTCAATGCGCTTGACCTGACTAAAATATCCCCCACAGGCTCGCCGCCTGATTCTCTTTCATTGAGGATTTCAATATTGCCCCCCATTTCTTTAAGAATCTCTATAACGCCTGTTCTGTGTGGATTTATACCCACGTTCTTTATCCAAATTTCGGAACCGGGGTTAATAAGAGCGGCAACAATAAAAAACGCCGCTGAAGAAATATCGGCTGGGACTAAAATCTCCGCGCCTTCAAACTTCGCTGCGTTCTTGATTCTAACGCCCGTTCCATTTCTCCTAATGTGCACGCCTAGATATGAAAGCATTCTCTCCGTGTGGTCTCTTGTAGGAGTCGGTTCTACAACCTCTGTTTCTCCTTCCGCATAGAGTCCGGCAAGAAGGATGGCGGATTTTACCTGAGCGCTTGCTACTGGCGACTGATACTTAATTGCTGATAATTTCGTGCCCTGAATGGCCAGAGGAAGCCTTTTGCCTTCATCTCTTCCCCAGATTTTCCCTCCCATTATGGTCAAGGGTTTTACAACCCTCTCCATAGGCCTGGCTCTCAGGTATTTGTCCCCTGTCATTGCGGTAAAGAATTTCTGCGCGCTCAGGAGTCCTGTAAGCAACCTTGCCGTAGTCCCCGAGTTTCCTGCATCAATAAAATCCTCCGGTTCACTCAGCCCAAAAAGCCCTTTTCCTCTTATCTCGACATTACCATCTTGAATCTTAATGGGAACTCCAAGCATCCTCATGGCATTTGCGCTCGACAGGGTATCGTCGCTTGAGAGAAACCCCTTGACATGAATCATGCCTTTTGCAAGAGACCCGATAATTACTGCTCTATGAGAGATGGATTTGTCGCCGGGAGGGGTAATCTCTCCTATAAGAGGAGTGGAGCTGCCTTTAATAACTTCCTGAGACATAAATTAGAAAGCTACCATTTTCAGAAAAGGCGGGCAAGGTAGCTTTTAATAAGCTTGATTCTTAGTTAACTCTTATCTAAATTATTCGAGGTGTTATCTATGTGTGATGGCTCTACCCATAGCTATCTCAACATAATCTACTAAGTTGAAATTCCATTAAACAGAACATAAACTACAAGGGAAATTATAGGGCACGGAGCTAAGAGCTATCGAATTTTTCTTCACATATCTAACAGGTATTATCATCTTTATTAGCGGTTTAGCCAGTGCAGTAGCAGGCGTATTAATTGCCATAAATAAGACAAAACCCAAGACCGGAGCATGGGTCATCGGTGTATCCTCAGTATTAAGCATATCGGCTGTACTGGCAGACGCAATCGAACATACACAATTTGAACACGATATGCGTACCAAGGCAGAGGAAACACTAGCTGTAACCAAAGAAGAACTAATAAAGGCTGACGAAACATTATCGAAGACCAAAGAAGCACTAACAAAAACCGAGGAAACACTAACCAACACAAAAGAAGCACTAGCATTCACTACAGGAGGAGATAGCTACTGCATTTAATTTTTACAACTAGACGATGATACAAAAAACACAGGGCGTTTTTTTCTATTCCCCAAAGGCAAATACCCACTTTATGATCTCCGGATAGACATCACAGATACACAAAAAGCATACTCCCTTTTACCACGCCTGAACCCCTCTAAGACCAAAGAAAAATACCTAACAATTTCGCCTGAAGAAAGCGAGAAACTTCTCCAAGCGAATACTCATATAACTATTGGAAACGTTGGACCTAATAGAGCTATACGCTTAAGACGATGGGAACTTCCAAATAGAGACGTACAAATTTACGGCATTCAAATCCTTGCACGCAATGCTATTTTCCAGGAAGGTCTAATAATCAAGCGCTTTAACAATCACTGGAAGTAGGCTATAAGAGTTGAGCGCGAGATAGGTTTCAAGAAAGAACCAGTTATCCTCTACGAAGAAGTAGATCCCGAGTTTGGCAAACTTGATTGGTCTAAATTACCTAAATGGACCGCGGCTACTTGAAAGAAAACGCGGATAAGTTCCTCGAAAATGCCCAGCATCTTTTCAGGACGGAGTGCTTTTAGTGCAGTCCTCTTTGCCTAAAGCATTTCTCTGAATCTAAGGAGGGTTATTGAAAATTGTCTTTGATGGAGATTCAGAGAAAAATTGTTGAGAGAGAAAAAAGGTATTTCCAAAAGTTATGGACTATATGGAAATTGTAAAACAAGTTGTAAAGAATGATCTTGGAAGGTCTGCATAACTTGAAAAGAGGGGTTTTTTATGTTATTTAAATATGGTTTAAGCGCATTTTTACATTACGGAGGAATTTATGGCTGAAGATACACAGGTTGGGGATGTAATCAGTATGAAACAACTCCTCGAAGCCGGGGTTCATTTTGGGCATCAGATGAGCCACTGGAATCCGAGAATGAAACCCTTCATATTTGGAAATAGAAACGGGATTCACATTATTGACCTTCAGCAGACGGCGAGTCTTTTCAAAACGGTTTATAGCTTTGTAAGAAGCGTTGTCGCTGGCGGAGGCAAGATTCTATTTGTGGGAACGAAAAAGCAGGCTCAGGGAATTATCTCAGAAGAGGCAATAAGATGTGGAATGCCTTTTGTAAACACCCGTTGGCTTGGGGGAACCCTTACGAACTTTAATACCATCCGCTCAAGGGTTGATTACCTGCTTGAGCTTAAAAAAATGGCTGAAGAAGGGCAGCTCGAACTTCTCCCTAAGAAGGAGATAAAGGGACTCAAAAGGGAGATCCAGAAGCTTGAGTATCTGCTGGGTGGAATAATCAATATGAAGAGGCTTCCTGAAGCTGTATTTGTCATTGATACAAAAAAGGAGTACACGGCGGTTCGCGAGGCGAAAAAGCTTGGGATTCCTGTGATAGCCGTAATAGATACGAACTGTGACCCATCAAATGCGGACTTTCCAATACCGGGCAATGACGATGCCATAAGGGCGATAAAACTCTTTGCATCGAAAATAGCGGACGGCTGCATTGAGGGAAAACATATCTACGACCAGAGGTTGCTCTCTGGCGAAGTCGTGCAGAGAGAGGAGGAAGAAACGCCGGTCGTGGTGGAAAGAAAGGTATTTGTGTTTAAAGAATACGGAGAAGAGGTTGAGACGGAAGGGAAGCCGGTTCCTGCAGCGCTCCCGGAGGAATCAGGCGAAATCGAGGAGGAAACTGGTAATGGCTGATGTTAAGGCACAGATGGTAAAAGAATTGAGGGATAGGACCGGAGCGCCGTTTCTTGATTGTAAGAAAGCCCTTGAAGAGGTAAATGGCGATTTTGAAAAAGCCGCTGAGATTCTGAGGATTAAGGGGCTTGCAAAGGTGGCAAAGAAGGTGGGCAGAGAAACTCCCGAAGGAGTAATAACCTCTTACATTCATGCTGGCGGTAAGATCGGCGTCATGGTTGAGGTAAACTGTGAAACGGATTTTGTGGGAAGGAATGAAGAATTTCAAAAATTGGCAAAAGAGATCGCCATGCAGGTTGCGGCTGCCAATCCAAGGTTTATAAGTCGGGAAGATGTGCCTGAGTCTGTTCTCCTGAAAGAAAAAGAGATAATGAGGGCTCAGGTGATAGAATCTGGAAAACCTGAGAGCGTAGCGGATAAAATTGTTCAGGGAAAACTTGAGAAATTCTATGAAGAGACTTGCCTTCTTGAACAGGCTTATATTAGAGACCCTAAGATTAAGATCCGTGACCTCCTGAGTGCGGCGATCGCTCAGGTAGGAGAGAATATTGTCGTAAGGAGATTCGTGAGGTATCAACTGGGCGAGTCTCTTTAGGTTAAGTAAATGAACTCTCTAGACACCCTAGACACGTTGTCAAAACCCAAATATAAGAGAATTCTTCTGAAACTGAGTGGTGAAGCGCTTCAGGGTGAAGAACCCTATGGAATAAGTCCCAGCGTGTTGGAAACGGTTTCGGAGGAGATAAAGGATGTCTATGCCCTCGGCGTAGAGACGGCGGTCGTAATAGGCGGAGGGAACATATTCAGAGGGGTCGCGGGTGCCTCAACTGGAATGGATAGGTCTACTGCCGATTCCATGGGAATGCTCGCCACTGTGATTAATGCTCTCGCACTTCAAGACTTTCTTGAGAGAAGAGGCATTATGACGAGGGTTCAGACGGCTCTTGAAATCAAGCAGGTTGCGGAGCCGTACATCAGAAGAAGAGCAATCAGGCATCTTGAGAAGGGAAGAGTTGTCATACTTGCTGCGGGTACGGGAAATCCATTCTTTACAACCGATACTGCTGCAACCCTAAGAGCGCTTGAAATTGGCGCCGAGGTTATTCTTAAAGCCACTAAGGTTGACGGCGTATACGATAGGGACCCAATGAGATACGAAAATGCTGTTAAATTCAAGGAACTGAGTTATATGGAGGTTCTCAAGCGCGAACTTAAGGTTATGGATGCCACCGCCATATCGCTGTGTATGGAAGGAGACATTCCGATTGTGGTATTTAACCTCTTTGATCGTGGCAATATAAAGAGGATTGTTGTCGGCGAGGAGATAGGAACAACTCTAAGGAGCGCCAGGCAATGAATGGTAAGAGTCTGAATGAAATTGTTGAAGATATGAAAAAAAAGATGAGTAAATCTCTCGATGTGTTTAAAACGGAGCTTACCAAGGTAAGGACAGGAAGGGCTTCTGCGTCTCTTGTTGAACACATAAGAGCCGACTATTACGGAACTCAAACCCCAATCAGTCAGCTTGCCACGATTTCGGTTCCGGAGCCGAGGACAATAGTGATTCAGCCCTGGGATATAAGTGCCATTGCGAGTATAGAGAAGGCTATTAGGCAATCTGATCTCGGAGTGAATCCTGCGAACGATGGAAAAGTGATAAGGATAGCCGTTCCTCATCTTACCGAAGAGAGAAGAAAAGAGCTTGTAAAGCACACGGGTAAAATGGCCGAAGAGTATAGAATAACAATAAGGCAGATAAGAAAGGACACAAACGCTCTGATCAAAGAGGCGGAGAAAGAGAAAAAAATACCCGAGGACGAGATCAAAAAGAACCTTAACAAGGTCCAGGAGATTACGGACGATTTTATAAAGAAAGTGAATGAAGCTCTGCAAAAGAAAGAAAAGGAAATAATGGAGTTTTAAAAATGTCCATAGGCATTTCCTTGTCTCATTCAATTTGGTTCTTAGCTGGCGTTATCTCGATCTATTAATCTGTTACAACGGTACAATCCCTGATTTAACCGAGAGGGGAATCAATACATTTTCTTTTGATTTTAAAAATCGTTGCGTTATGTTATTGTTTTGTTTAATCCGGCATTAGGATGTCCTCACAACGGGAGAATTGACACGCCTATATTCGCTTTGATAAAATCTTAGAAAACGTAGCGGATGGAATAGCCTGGGGATGAGAGATTATCTTACATCTATTTTTATATATATCTTTATGGTAGCAGCCATTGCGTCTGCCATCTGTGCTCTGTCTCTAATCGTTTTTCTTCTCCGTTATACCTTTGCTACAGTGGGTGAAGCAGAACGAAAGGTTGCTCATTATATTTTGATTATTTTTGTAAGCGGCGTTATAATGGTTCCTGTATCTCTCTACATTGTGGACAGGTTGGAGAGGGTTAAAGGTTAGGAGGAGATCAACGCTTCTTTGAATTTGAACGTGGTAGTGAAATTTGCCCTCTTGATTTATAATTTGTAGAGAGGGATGGTGTAAGTGAACGAAAAGCCTTCTATTTTAATAGCCTGTGGCGACGAGACTTTGTCTAAGGGTTTAGCCGATGTTCTGAAAATTGGAGGGCTAAACTCTCGTGTTGTCAACACAAGGCGCGACGCTATCCAAAACCTTGAAGAGAAATTCTTTCATGTAGTACTTGCCGACGTTTCGCTGCCTGGTAATTCCGGTATAGAAATATTAAGTGATATTAAATCTATTTATTCGGATACCGAAGTGATTCTAACTGCAGAGCCTGATTCTCCTGGTATGGCTGTGGAAGCCCTTACCGAGGGTGCGTTTGCTTATGTAGAGAAGCCTCTGAATCTTGAGTATGTAGTAATGGTTGTTTTAAAAGCCCTGGAAAAGCAGCAGTTAAGGCTCCAAAGCGAAAGGAGGTTGAATCAAATTTCCTCCCTTCTTGGCGCGACGGAAGACATGAACTCTGAGCTCCATATAAACCAGCTCCTCAGGCAACTCGTCAAAAGAGCCCTGGTCCTTACGGAAAGTGAACGCGGCTCTATCGCGCTTCTCCAAGGCGATAAGGTCGTGATGCGGGAGTTTTGGGACGGAGAGGGGTGGCAGGATTTATCTCATTCTGAGGGTACCCAAATCGAGACCCCAGGTGGATCGGCGGAAGAAAAGAAGATGGGTGTTTCCTTTACGCCGCTTCCATGTCTAAGGTCGTATGTTTCTGTTCCTATAGTAGATAGGAAAGGGGGATTTTTGGGCATTATCGAGGTGTGTAATAAAAGAGGAGAGGATTTTAGCCACAGCGATGATACTCAACTCCTTGAAGGTCTTGCCCGAACTGCGGCTATAGCCATTGAAAACCTCAGGCTTTACGAAGGCTTGAAGATAAAATCTCTCAGGCTCGAGGAGTCAGAACAAAAATACAGGACTCTCGCTCAAGATTTTCCCGATCTGATTTTTGTAGTCCAGAATAATAAACTTAAATTCATAAATACGAAGACCTCCGAAACTATGCTTTATTCGCCTGAAGAACTCTACGGTTTTAATGTTTCTGATCTTATATACCCCCCCTATAGAGACATTTTCATGCGCAATATTAAAATGAAATTGAGAGGAGAAGGCGTTCCAAACTATGAACTCATGCTAATCAACAAGAACGGCAGTGCGGTGGTTTTAGACGTGAGCAGCCTCCTAACTGAGTACGGTGGGATGCCAGCCGTTCAATTTATCGGAAGGGATGTAACCGGAAGAAAAAAAGCCGATGAAGAGATGCTCAGACTTGGAGCGGCGGTAAAGAGCTTAAATTCCGCTGTAACAATCACGGATATGAATAGAAACATTACGTACATTAATCCTGCTCACAAAAAGGTGTTTGGGTATGACCTTGGGGAGCTTGTGGGAAAACAAAACAACATTCTCTATCCATTTGACGACCCATCTGGAATCAGCAATAGGATTTACGAGGCGGTTTTGATGGTCGGATGGGAGGGCGAAAGGCTTGGGATGAGAAAAAACGGGGAAGTATTCCCGGTTTATGAAAAGACATCTGTTGTGAAGGATAAAGACGGACGGCAGATAGCGATTGTCTCTGTAGTAGAGGACATTTCCCTAAGAAAGAGGCTCGAACAAGCTTTAAGAGAGTCAGAAGAGCGATACAGAACGCTTGTTGAGACCGCAAAGAGCGCAATTATATCCATTGATAAAGAGGGTATGATCATGCTTTTTAATCCTGCGGCAGAAGAGCTTTTTGGGTATTCGATAGAAGAGGTAAAAGACAAAGAATTAACTATTCTTATGCCCGAAAGGTATAGAGATCTCTATAGAGCAGGTCTTAAAAGCTGCATTGAAACAGGAATCTCTGACATTCTGGGAAAGACAATTGAGTTTTTAGGACTCAAAAAAAGCGGAGATGAATTTCCAATTGAGGCCTCCATTTCCGCCTGCAAGATTGGTGGGCATACTGTTTTTACGGCTATCATATTTGACATTACGGAAAGAAAGAACCTGCAGGAGCAACTCATCCAGTCTGAAAAAATGGCTGCTGTGGGACAACTTATTTCCGGCGTTACGCACGAGATTAATAACCCTCTTACCGTTGTTATGGGTTATGCCGAGGTGCTTCTTTCAGAGCCAAATCTGGACAAGGGAGCGCGAAAAGCACTTCAGGCAATTTATGATGAATCAAATAGGTGTAAAAAGGTAGTGCAGAACCTCCTTTCCTTTGCGCGCAAGCACAGCCCTGATAGGGAGTACGCCTATATAAACGAGGTTTTGGAAAGGACTTTAAGCCTTAAAGAATATGACTTGAGGAAGAATAAAGTAGAGGTTATAAAGAATCTCGAGATGAAATTACCGGCGCTTATGGTGGATCCCAATCAAATTCAACAGGTGTTTCTGAATCTAATTAATAATGCAGAGCAGGCTATGGCTGAAAATGATGGCGGGAGGCAGCTTGTGATTGAGAGCAGGATTAAGAATGGAGAAAATAGGGTTAATCCTGAAGGTGAGGTGATAATAGAGGTTTCATTTAGCGATAGCGGTCCGGGGATTTCGAGCAAGAATTTAAAAAAGATATTTGATCCATTCTTTACAACTAAACCAGTTGGAAAGGGTACGGGACTTGGACTTTCTGTTTCTTATGGGATTATTAAAGAGCATGGCGGAGAAATTTATGCTCTGAGTGAAGAAGGTAGAGGAGCGACATTTATTATTGAATTACCGATGGTTAAAGAGATTAATTAAATAGGATTCTAAATACATAATTGGACAACTGTCCACATACTTTAAAGTTACGTTTCAGATTTTGTCAACTTATCCACAGTTTATTAAAATTTACTTGAGAATACTTAATGAGTTTATTTTAGCAGGGTAAATAGCTTAAATATTTTCTTGAGTATTTTCATAAAAATGTCTCTATATGGATGTCCACACACCAAGGCCTTAATAAGGTCTTCGCTTATTAGGTTCTTCTTTGTTCCCAATTTATATATGATAGGAGTTAAATTATAAAAAAATATGGATACATAGCCTGCATACTTAAAGTCATTTATAAGTTCGTTATTGACTATCTTTGTGTACTCATCCAAAATGAAAGGGCCCTCATTTAAGCCTTTGTCAATCAACTCCGCCGCCATTTGCCCGCTTCTCAGCCCGGAATATATACCTTCCCCTGTTATTGGATCGGCAAGGCCTGCAGCATCTCCTATAAGTAACCCTCTTCTTGTATTTAGGATCTCGCTCTTTCCGCCTATCGGGATTTGGTGTCCTATGAGAGAGCGGCAGCTATAGTTGCTAGATAGACCCTTTTTCTCTACATAGATGGAGAAATATTTCTTGATCTCTCTTATCTTCGGGAGGGTTGTAAATACCCCAACCGAGAGGTGGTCTTTTTTGGGAAATATCCAGCCATAACCCTTGGGGATGACATTAAAGTCAATGTGGATAGAGCCATTATAGTCGGATAAGTCCACGGCTCTATCGCTGTTTGGGAAAATCTCTCCCTCTATGGCAACTCCGAGCCTTGGTTTTTTTCTGAGCCCAAGAGAGCGCGATACAAAACTCGTCACCCCATCCGCTCCCACAATTACTTTTGATTTAAAATCTCCTCTCTCCGTCTTTACAAGAACGTAATCCGGGAATTCCTCTACTGAACTGACTCTTGTTCCCTCAAGAAGGCAGGTGCCATTATCCATGGATTTTTGGACGAGGAAGTAATCGAATCTATCTCTCATTACCATTGTGATTATAGGGAAAGAAGTCTCCTTGGAGAATCCACGACTGTGATTGAGGGTTAAGCGAATGTTATATGTGTAGTTTTCTGCTAAGGTATGTAAGTCTTTTGGCAGAATGTCAACCGCCTTTTTTGTCAGGCCGCCCGCGCAGACTTTGTACCTGGGGAGTTTTTCTTTTTCTATTAGGAGTACGCTTAATTTCCTTTTTGAAAGTTCACAAGCGCACATCCCTCCTGCGGGGCCTGCTCCTACAACAATCACGTCATAATCGGTTTGGAAGTTATTCATCAAATCAAAATCAAGAAATCCTCTCCACGTTGCCCATGTAGGGGACGAGAGCCGTTGGAATTATAATCGAGCCGTCGGGTTCCTGATAGTTTTCAAGGATTGCAACGACAGTTCTTCCCACGGCAAGCCCTGAGCCGTTCAGTGTATGGAGGAATCTGGGTTTTCCTCCCTCTCTTGGACGGTATCTGATGTTTGCCCTTCTTGCCTGAAAATCTTCAAAGTTGCTGCACGAAGATATTTCTCTATATGTGTTTTCACTTGGAATCCAGACCTCTATGTCATATGTCTTTGCCGATGAAAATCCCATATCCCCGGTGCAAAGAACTATGATTCGATACGGAAGCTCAAGGAGTTCAAGCACCCGTGCCGCGTCTCTTGTCAGAGACTCCAGTTCATCATAAGAATTTTCAGGAGACGAAAATTTTACAAGCTCAACCTTATTGAACTGGTGCTGTCTTATGATTCCGCGCACATCTTTTCCATAAGAGCCTGCCTCACGTCTGAAGCACGGCGTATATGCCGCGTACTTTTTAGGAAGCTCTTCCTCTTTTAGGATTTCGTCTCTATGGATGTTCGTTACGGGAACCTCTGCTGTAGGGACAAGAAAAAAATCTGTTCCTTCGACCCGAAAAAGGTCGTCTTCAAACTTTGGGAGATTTCCCGTTCCAATAAAGCTGTCTCGATTCGCCATAAACGGCGGAAGTGCCTCTGTATAGCCGTGTTCACCTGTGTGAAGATCAAGCATGAAATTTATAAGCGCCCTCTCAAGCCTGGCTCCTAACCCTTTGTAGAGCGCAAACCTACCTCCCGTAATTTTTGCGGCTCTATCGAGATCAAGAATGTCGGATTTTTTACCAATTTCTACATGGTCTTTGGGTTCAAAACTAAATTTTCTAGGATGTCCCCAGCGTTTTATTTCAACATTGCCCGAAGAGTCTCTTCCAAATGGAACGGAGGTATGAGGCAGATTTGGAATCCTAAGGAGAAATTGCCTAAATTCTTCCTCAATCTTGTCCCTTTTGTCTCCGAGTTCTTTAATCTTTTCCGAAGTCCCTTTAAGCTCTGCCTGAAGTTTTTCTGCCTCTTCATCTTTTTTTTGTCTTTTTAAATCTCCGATTTTTTTTGAGCTGGTGTTTCTTAAATGTTCAAGCTGTTCAACTTCGGCTATTATTTTTCTCCTTTCTTCATCGATCGCAAGGAACCTGTCAAAATCTATCTTGACTCCACGCTCTTCCATTTTTTTCTTCACGTAATCGAGATTTTCTTTTATGAATTTTGGATCAAGCATGTTTTCTTATCCTGTTTTAAGGGACACATTATATATATCAAGATCTCCTTCAGATTTTATACTATTTTATCTATAACTAAATACCTAGTGTTATCCCTTTATAACTCCAATTGGTCTCAGTCGCGCTACCTTTTTGGCAATCTCGGCTTTGTGCACAACATCGCAGACATCTTCTACATACTTGTATGCCTCCGGCATCTCTTCAAGCACGGTTTTTTTCCCTTTTGCCATTATGACAACTCCCTTCCCTTCGAGCTCGGCAAAGAGGTCTCTGCCTTTCCCTCTTCTTACCGCATCGTTTCTTGAGAGCATTCTTCCCGCTCCATGGCAGCTTGATCCAAACGTTTCTTGCAAAGCTACTTCAGTTCCTACAAGGATGAAAGATGCCCTTCCCATATCACCGGGAATGAGCACTGGCTGACCCACCTTTCTATAAATTTCGGGTACTAGCGGATGCCCTTTAGGAAACGCTCTTGTCGCTCCTTTCCTGTGAACGCATAACTTTTTTACCTCTCCGTTCACCTTGTGCTCTTCAAATTTCGCGATGTTATGACTCACGTCGTAGAGGAGTTGTCCTCCGAGTTCTCTAGGGCCTATTTTGAATACATTGTAAAAAGCCTCTCTTGCAGAGGCCATTATAATCTGCCTGTTTGTCCATGCGCAATTTACAGCCGCCGCAAACGCCGAAAGATAGTCCTTCCCATCTTTAGATTTGATGTGAGCGCAGGCAAGCTGTTTGTCTGGAAGATTAATCCCCTCTCGTCTCATGTAAGAGATCATTCTGTTAATGTAATCCGTGCATGTCTGATGGCCGAACCCGCGCGAGCCGCAATGGATCTGCACACATACCTGATCTTTAAAAAGTCCGAATGCGTCTGCGACCGCAGGATTATAAATCCTATCTACAATGTCTGCTTCAAGAAAATGATTTCCTGAGCCGAGCGTGCCGAGCCCGTCCTTTCCCCTTTCATAAGCCTTTTCGCTTATTGCATCCGGCTCGCCTCCGTGAAAAGTTCCGTGATCCGCAATTCTTTCTAAATCCTCGGCCTCTCCCCATCCCTTCTCAATCGCCCATTTTGCGCCCCTCTCAATAAGCGATTTGTAGTCTCCTTTTGAGAGCTTGATTCTTCCACCACTTCCAAATCCGCAGGGAACCCGGTGAAAAAGCTCTGAGACGAGTTCTTTGAGCTTTGGTCTTACGTCCTCTTCAATTAGATGTGTTCTCATAAGCCTTACGCCGCAGTTAATGTCGTATCCTACTCCTCCGGGAGAGATCACACCATCTTCTGCGTCCATGGCGGCAACTCCGCCTATAGG
Source organism: Ignavibacteriales bacterium (assembly GCA_050259195.1). Lineage (GTDB taxonomy): Bacteria > Desulfobacterota_D > UBA1144 > Nemesobacterales > CSP1-2 > PSLL01. The sequence goes on along the minus strand of JBLNAE010000309.1, from coordinate 11,396 downwards.
AAATCCATACCCCAAATGAATGTCGGGCATTGCAATAGAGTATTTTTGAATTCCCGGAAGATAGGCGACGTTTATTACCTGTTCAAGCGATTTGTCCTTCCGAATATCTCTTATCATACTCTCGCTTGCATAAACCCTTCCCGGAACGCGCATCTGTCCGGTCTTAGGAATTTCCCAAAGGTAATCGTGAATTTTTGTTAGTTTAATTTCTTCGTTCATAATCCTCATCACCACAATTAAACAACTCTGGAGCCGTATTATTAGCCACAAATGAGCACCGAATTAGATAATAGATAAGTATCATCTAAAATAGCGGAATGTTCTCTTCATTCTGTTCATCTATGCCAGCCCGTGCCTGAATTGTGGAAGTACTATAGAAATAAATATTAGGAAATAATCATATATCGAATACTACATCTACTTTTAATTTATCCGCTACGTGCTCTATTTTCAAATTGTGATACGTTACGGCTTTAATATCCAGTCCAATTTAATGCCTTTCCGCATCAATGCTTTCGCCAAAGGCTTTTCCTTGTATTTCGGTTTCGCTAACGAGATGCGCTTCAAAGTCTTGGAAGACCATCTTCTTTACCTGATGGACGAAGAGGATTTCTTCAAGCCAGTGAATGAGAAGCTCTTCTTCCGTTTCCCCCTGAGCTTTGACCTCAATTTCTTGGGATGGATTTACCTTTTCTCTATCTGTAACTAGCTCCATCATAGCCCGCGCGGCGTTTCTTAAAAGGTCGTCGAATGATTTTCCATAAATCCTCATGCGTATATCCGCCGTGTGATTGAGTATCTCGTAGTCCATAATAATTAAAAGCTATAACATAAGTAGTGGAGAAATATTCATTTTGCAATTTCCTCAATGGATTTCCGAACTTCTATATAATTGCGTAGATTAAATTTGGCATAAGACGGAGCTATTCCAACCTTGATTGAGTATGCTGTTTGCGGAAGGACTCTGAACAAGTCTTCATCTGTCCAATCGTCCCCCACCGCTAGTATAAAATCAAAACTGCCTCTTGAAAGAAAATACATGCCAGCAGTAGCTTTATTCACACCCGCATTTCTAATTTCTACTACTTTACTTCCTCGCAGTATTTGAACATCTATATTGGCGGTAAAATGGATCAAATCGTCTATAAGTTCTTTTACCCTTACAGAAGCAAGTTCAGGGTCTGAGCTACGATAGTGCCAAACAATGGAAAATTCTCTTTCTTCAACAAAAGAACCCGGAAGTCTATCCTCATACATTTTAAGTATGGGAAGTAATTGCAACATCCACTCGGCTGTTAATGGTTTTGTTAACTGCCAATCTCTATTCTTTTCCTTTATCCATACACCGCTCTCTGCTACCAATCCTATATTAAGGATGCCGAACCAACTTTGAAGTGTTTCTTTATTGCGCTCACTCATTAAGACAATATCGGTCTCTGGTTTTTCAGCAATGCACCTGAGGAGTTTTAAAACTTCCCCGTCTGGTCTTGCCATTTCTGGATATTCCGCAAGTGGAACAAGCGTTCCATCGTAATCCAAGAAAATGAGTCTGCGCCTGGATCCAATAAAATCTTTGATGATCTGTTTTTTTATGGAGGCATTTAATAGTTTCACATTGAATCTCTCTTGCTCTTTCCTTATAGAGAGCAATCGTTGAATGAAATCCTCAGCCCAACGAATTACATCATAATTTTGCAATCGATTCTGCATAAACTCATTGCGTCTAATCTGTTCATCCTGCGACATTTCCAATGCTTCCCTTATGGCCTCTACAATTTCCTCTAAGTTGTTCGGATTAATAATGATCGCTTCACCAAGCTCCTTTGAAGCCCCTGCCATCTCGCTAAGGATCAAAACACCTGTTTTATCTGTTCTGGTTGCAATGTATTCCTTTGCTATAAGGTTCATCCCATCTCTTAATGGTGTAATTAACGCAACATCGCTAACGGCGTATAGAGCAACCAATGGGCGAAACGACAGAAATCTATATTTATACCATATCGGTGTCCAACCAATACTGCTAAATTGTCCGTTAATTCTTCCTACAAGCTCGTCTATCCTGTTTTTCATTTGCTCGTAATGTTCTACACCTATACGAGAAGGAACAACTACTAAAACGAGGTTTACTTTTCCGTGCCACTGTGGGTTTTTCTCAAGAAATAACTCAAAACTCTGTAGGCGGTTGATTATACCCTTTGTATAATCCAGCCGGTCTATCGAGAGGATAACCTTAGAATCTGACAGTGTCTCCTTAAGCTTGTCCCTATCCTTTTGTATCTCCGGACTATTTGCAGCATCATAAAATCTTTTAAAATCTATGCCCATCGGAAAGGTATCTACTTTCACAATTCGCTCCCCTATAATCATTTTCCCCAAATCATGCTCATAGCCTAAGATACGAAGGGCACAGCTTAAGAAATATTGAGTGTAATCATGTGTGTGAAAACCTATTAGGTCTGCTCCTAAAATTCCATTCAGTATGTCTATGCGCCATTTTTTGGGGAGAAGCCGAAATATTTCATATGATGGAAAAGGAATATGCAGAAAAAAACCTATTGGCACATCAGGCATCTTTTCTTTTAAGAGTTTAGGAAGGAGCATAAGATGGTAGTCATGTATCCATACTACATCGTCTGGTTTTATAGTTTCCATGACTGCATTACAGAAGATTTCATTTACATCTTTGTAATTAGTCCAATAATCTGGATCGTAGACAGCGTAGGAAGGAAAATAGTGAAAAAGAGGCCAGATGGTTTTATTGCAGAATCCATGGTAAAACTTTTCCATAACCTTTTCCGAGAGAAAAACAGGATAAGCTTGGAGTTCAGAAAGCGCCCTTTTCGCCGATCTTTGCTTTGCTTTGTTGCTAACCGTAATACCTGGCCAGCCAACCCATATATACTCAGAGCTCGTGAAGGAGGAACTCTTCAATGAATCTAAATACGCACTTAAACCTGAGACAAGACCTCCTACGCTTTGTTGAAATCTCAATCTCCCTTCTTTTTCTACTGCACTAATGGGGAGTCTGTTTGATACCACTAATAATCTCATAAATTATCCTTCTTCAAACTATTAGCATGATGGTTTATAACTTGAGGTAAACACACCTTCAAAACAGGTACAGGTACGCAGGATGTTTCTTCAATCCATTTTGCGCACAAAGCTTCCTTTAAAAATTGTCACACAAAGAATAATCCCTTTCAAGCAGAATCTTCTCTCCAATTGCCTTTCTCATAAATGAAGAATGGGTTTTCTACTTTGAGCTAACTCCTAGTTTTTGTGTAGATTCTTTCCTTTTACTTGTAGTTCATACTGTTTTACACTTGTTAAGTAAAATAGGAGTTAAAGCGAGGGCAAAGAAATGTTTTTCAGACAATTCTATATAGATGGGCTTGCTGCGATGTCATACATGGTAGGGAATAGGTCTCCGGGAGCGGTGGCTGTGATAGACCCGATTAGAGACGTGGACATGTATTTGGAAATGGCAAAACAGGAAGGAGTGAAAATTACGCATATTTTTGAGACCCACATACATGCGGATTTTGTTTCTGGCTCGAGAGAACTTGCCGAAAAAACCGGAGCCAAGATTTATCTCAGTTCTCATGGGGGCAGCGAATGGCAGTATCAATTCGACCACGTGCCTGTAAAAGAAGGGGACGAAATATACATAGGTCAGTATAAGATAAAAGTTATACATACTCCCGGACACACGCCTGAGCACATAATATTTACGCTTACGGATACAAGCCGCTCTGAAGAACCTTGGATAGTATTTACGGGGGATCTTCTTTTTGTCGGTGATATAGGGCGTCCCGACCTTCTGGGAGATAGAGCCTCTGAAGGGCTTGCGGAAAAGCTCTGTGAGAGCATACACACAAAACTCGTCCAGTTGCCCGACTGGATAGAGGTCTATCCTGCGCACGGGGAAGGCTCTCTTTGCGGGAAAAATCTGGGAAGTAAGCGGAGCACAACCATTGGATTTGAAAAACGGTTTAACTATGCCCTCCAGCCTGTGCCTAAAAAGGATTTTGTCCGAATGATTCTACAGGAACAGCCACCGGCCCCGGCTTATTTCAGGAGAATGAAAAGGGTTAATAAAGAAGGTCCCAAAGTTTTAGGAGCATTGCCTCAGCCAAAGCCGATTGGAGCAAAAGAGATAAAGAAACTCACAGACGAAGGGGCATTACTAATTGACGCGCGATCGCCCGAAGCATTTGGTGGAGCGCATATAAAGGGCACTTACAGTATCCCGCTCGATCCATCTTTCCCCACATGGGTGGGGTATGTAGTACCGCCTGAGAGGCCAGTTGCACTTGTAGTAGAGAGGAAAGAGGATGTTGAGGGGATAGTCAGAAATTTAATACGCGTGGGATATGATGAGATTGTCGGATACCTGGAGGGTGGAATAAGGGCATGGTTGATGGAGGGGTATCCCATAGCCGAGATTCCTCAGATATCGGCGGGAGAACTGAAGAGGAAAATAGCTGAGGGAAAAGGGGTGGTGGTTCTCGACGTAAGAACCGACTCCGAATGGAATTCATTCCGCTATCCCTACGCAATTCACATGCATGCCGGACTCCTTCCTGAGAAGTATAGCGAACTCGGATTAGATAAGGACAACCCTGTCGTTGTTACGTGCAGGAGCGGTTTCAGAGGAAGCATAGCTTCAGGCATATTAGAGCAAAAGGGGTTCACCGAGGTCTATAATCTCCTTGGCGGAATGGTAGCGTGGCAAAACTCTGGAGGCGAGACCTGTTCGAAGCCCGGATGCCCGGAATACCAGGAATGGGGCCCCTGGTGGCATGACGCAATAAATCAGCCGAAGAAAGTAACCGATGATATTTCCATAGGAGGACAGCCGAGCGAAACGGATTTGAACGCCATAAAGGCGAAGGGGTTTCGTAGTGTCATTAACCTGAGACCGCCATCTGAGGATAGTATTCTAAAGCCGGGGAAGGAACGGATTAAAGCTGAGGAATTGGGACTTGAGTATGTAAATATTCCTGTTATGTGGGAAACAATGAGCGACGAGGCTGTGAGACATGTTTCCGAGGAGATTAAAAAACTCGAAAAGGAAAAGGCCCCTGTATTTATCCACTGCGCAAATGGAAAACGCGCGGGAGCAATGACGCTCATGCATATTGCGGTTGAGAACGGTTGGACTCTTCAGGAAACCTTTGAGAAAGCCCAGAGTCTCGGATTTGATTATGAATCTGAGCCTCATTTAAAAAGATTCTTTGAAGATCACATAAAGCGGCACAGCACAGGGGAGAAAGGATAACTAAATTCAGAGGTTTTCTTCTGGATTCTGGTTTCGATTGAGACAATTCTCTCCTTCTCGATTCTTCAAGTCGTTGAGTTAAAAATTAGCTATAAAACAATCACCGTGATAAACTAATTTTGATGTCCGTGGTAAATCTCTCAAGGTCTATTAAAGAGAAGGCATTGGAAATGGGGTTTGATTTAGTAGGTATATCTCCTGTAGGCTCGTTTCCTGAGAATCAGTTTTACAAAGAGTGGCTCTCAAGAGGGTTCGCAGGTGAGATGAAATATATGGAGAAAAAGCCGGAGAAGAGAGAGGATATTAAAAACGTGCTTCCTGAAGCAAAGTCGGTTATATCTTGTGGACTGAATTACAATACCGATTATCCATACTCGATTAGAGAGAATGATGGACGAAAGGGATGGATTTCACGATACGCATGGGGCGATGATTATCACGACATTATGGAAGATAAGCTTCTGCTCTTGCTGGAGTTTATTAAACACATAAGTCCGGAAGAAACAAAAGCCCATATATACGCAGATACTGGCCCGGTTCTTGACAGGGTTTATGGAAAGTATTCGGGAATGGGATGGTTCGGGAAAAACACGTGTATTATAAACCAGAAAATCGGCTCCTGGATTTTTATTGGAGAGATAATAACAAATCTTGAGCTTGAGTACGATAGTCCCGTCCCCGACAGATGCGGCACGTGCACACGCTGCATTGATGCTTGTCCGACCGGAGCGATTCTTGAACCATACGTTCTTGATTCAAGGCTCTGTATTTCATATCTCACCATAGAGCTTCGAGAAAAAATTCCGGTAGAACTCAGGGATAAATTAGGAAACAACATTTTCGGCTGTGATATATGTCAGGATGTCTGTCCCTGGAATAGAAAGGCGAAAATGACGGATGAACCATCGTTTCAGCCGAGAGATGGCTTATACAATCCTGAACTCTCTTCTCTCATAAAATTGAGCGATGAGGACTTTAGAAGGATTTTTAAGGGAAATCCGATCAAGAGGGCGAAGAGAAAAGGGTTTTTTAGAAATGTTCTCGTTGCGATGGGAAATTCAGACTCAAAAGAATTTATTCTCGACATTAAAAAAGTCCTAAATGACAAAGACCCGATAGTCAGAGCACATGCGGCATGGGCTCTGTGGAAACTCGAAGGAGAGGATTCCTATAAAACTCTGTCGGATCGCCTTGATGTCGAATCTGATACTATGGTTAGAGAAGAAATCGTTTCTATTCTATACCAAAAGAAGTCGGGAGCCGTAAATCAGAAGTCGAAATGCGAGTTTTCTTCTGACTCCTAACTTCTGGCTTCTGACTCCTTTTTACATCGGAGGATTGCTTATGTCTGATGAACAGTCTGAAGAGGTGCTTAGAATAAATGAGAAGTTCTACCGGGCGCTTGAGAACGGCAAACTGGATTTGATGGAAGAGGTTTGGCTAAAAGATCCAAGGGCAAAGTGCGTCCATCCTGGCTGGCCTATGCTCTGGGGCTGGGAGGCGATCAGACAGAGTTGGAAAAATATATTTGACTCCGGAGTCCCGATAAAGGTTCAAATCTCAAACGTTGCTACGGAAGTGTCGGGAGATTTGGCGTGGGTTACATGCATCGAACATATAAGCTATGTAATTAGAGACCAGATTCAGATAAACCTGGCTCAAGCGACAAACATATTTGAGCGTCAGGGTTCCCGTTGGTTTATGATTCATCACCATGCCTCCCCTATGCCGGTGCCAAAAAAAGTAGATGAGAAGCTGCAGTGATTCTGGAGGAGAATTTGAATGTGTTGTGATGAGATGGAGAGGAGCCTGCAGGATGGAATCGTAGTTATCATGGATAAATCCTACGTGGAAAACGGAAGGATTATGAATATGGTTGAGTCTCAGTATTACCTGAGAAGAGAGAGGGAAAATAGGGGCTATGACTACTATGGAATCAACTTCTGCCCCTTCTGTGGAATGGCAATATCATTTATCGCTCAGGGATTTGCTGAGTAGTATTGAAAATTGAGGTTAACGGAATATGCCAATCAAACTTTTAGACCTGAAAAAATTCGCAATTGAAAGAATGGTGGATGTAGGTTTTAGGGATAAGAACTCAGGCGAGTTGTGTGTGGTTAATAAACGCGGGATTGCGAAAATTCCCGGCAAAAACTCATTTAAGGAGCCGTTTCATATTGATATTGACGAGGCTCTTAACATGGCGACCGAGTTTATCATCGAAGATAGCAAGGGAAAGCAGGTGATTAAGGAAGAGAAGATGGCCGAGATGATAGCCGAAGCTCTAAAGCCTAAGACCCAAGCGGCTGGAGGAGCGGCAAAGAGGGAAAAGGAAGAAGTTGATTAGGGTTGTTCCTACAATCGCTCATTAAAATTTCGGTAATTTTACAAGGGCTGTGAAATCATAATCCGGGTCTAATTCCAATACCATAAGCCACGCCTTAACCGCGTCCTCTGCAGCGCCGAACTTAAAAAAGGCGATTCCTAATGAGTGGTGGACGAAAGAATCGTAACTGCGAAAACTCAAAGCCTGATTGTAATAACTGATTGCGCTCTCCCACAACCCCATTTTCAGGTACTTAAATCCGGTGTCGCAATTCTTAGCCCATAATTTATCCTTCTCCGGGATTGTATCAATTTGAAGAGTCCTTTCTTTTTTCGTGTTTGTTATCTCATCTACAATTTGCCCCAGATTGTGACGCGCTGGGGAGTTGTGAAAGATCGCTACCGACTGAAGTAGCTCAACAATTGCATGATTAATCCAGTTACCCGGTTTATCTTCACGGCTTAGCAGGCTCAGCGCTCTTCTATAATGTTTCCTACTTTCAATAAGCGCGATTGTTCTTGAAAGAAACTCCTCCGCCTTTTGATGATGCGGCTCAATTTCAAGCGCACGCCTGTAGCACTCAGCCGCTTTGTCTATATCGCCTGATGCTCCCATCGCGGTGCCGAGAAGGTAGAACCCCTCGGCTTGATTGGAATTGGATTTAACTGCCCTCTCGAAAGTCTCAACGGCGAGATCGGGTCTTGCGGTCTCAAGATAACAGACGCCGAGATTTATCCAGACTTCGTATTTCTCCGGGTTGTCAATCGCGATTTCGCTGAAGATTTCTATCGCTTCATTAAATTCAGCTTCTTCTAAGGCTTTCAATCCCAGTTCAAATTTCTCTCTGTCCATAATTATTCCTATGCACAACCATTTCAATATACGAATGAGCACAGAATTGGTAACCTCGTACTGAGACAGACGTGAATTAAAGAATAGAACGGCTGATAGCTGGACACTAATTGTCTCTTTTCATGGCTGGATATCCACAAAATATTTAATAAGATCTCCATTCATCCTCATTCTGAGGATAGTCAGAGCCGTCTTTTCGCTTGTGAGGCGGTATCTTTTCCGTCTCCTTTAGTTCGAGGTTTGCTACTGTCTCTTGCCCTGGGAGAACTTCAATCTCCGCGCTCACCCTTTGGGCTTTGGGTTTCCATGCGTTTATCGTATATTTACCTGGAGGAACATTGAGTATAGTGAATTTCCCGTCTTTTCCCGTCTCTGCGAAAGCGCTATTTTCAAGGACAACCACAAAAGAGATCATCTGCGGGTGGATGTTGCAGAAGACTGGCACAAGACCGGGTTTATCAAATGTGATGTCCTTTGGCGGATCGCTTGATTTATACTGGCCGAGGTCAAAGGATTTAATAGGCGATACGGAAAAGACGTTATGATATATGTTGTCATGATTCGGGAAGCTCACGGTTTGTCCGGCGACTATGGGGAGGACCGTGGGATGAAAGCTTTTGTTTTCCTGAATGAGAGTTGAGACCTCTTTTGGAGATTCATCTTTAAATCCTATAATGTACACGATAGCGCCGCTCATATCGCCTTTTTCTTTAAACCCTCCCATAAACTTCTTTTGGAGAATGGTTACGGTTCCACTTATTCTGCCGTAGTTTTTACCGGGGTTTTCATCACGCGAATATCCCATTAAAGAAACACCAAGAATAAAAGCTAAGCATGTTAAAGCACTAATCCAGGTTTTCATAAAGAGCCTCTTCATACCGTAGGGACGGCCCACCGGGTCGCCACTACAATCGCCGCGTAATATTCTACACTTTAAAAAGTCACAGTAAACTGGGTCCTAAATCTGTTTGTATCCCTGCCCAGAAGGATGAGCAGGCTTATCTATTCTAACAAATTATCCAATTTAACAAAAGACTTAGTTGTGGATAGAATAATAGAAGCGATCCATCAAGTTGTCTATTAGAAGGGTTTCAAGTTTAGGAGGAGAAAGCCATGAATATTCCGGAGGGGCTGGACGTTGCCTTAAACTTCGGTCTTCTTGATTCCATTTTTACAAGACGCTCGAGAAGGTTTGGTCTGGGAATGGAGATAAAAGAGGGCACATTGAAATACAAATCCAGATTTGAGCCAATACCGCTTACAGAATTAGAAGAGGCGTTTCTAATATGGGCCGGAACCGGAGTGACGGGGCTATCGCTTGGCGACCTTCCAAAGACGGGAATCTCTTGGCTTTTTCAGTGGACGGGACGCTCATGGCCATGTTCATGCAACTCGCACTCGACTGAACTCTTCTATACAAATGACAAGGGTGTGTATATGGTAAAACTCTTTAATCTCATGCCTGAGCATGGGGAGACCGCGATTTTCCCCGGCAAATCCGAAGAAGAAAAATTAGAGAGGGTGCTTCAGCTTTTTAGAAAGAGTTTAATAAAGGTTCAGGATGGGAGGGCGAATCTGCCAAAGAGCGAACCGGGGCTTTTTGATTTCAATGCCTGGAATACGAATATGCCGGGAACAACTTTTTTTGTTCCCGTCACGAACACGACCGTTGAATACATGATTCTTCTCTTTATCTACTTCGGCTCGAAATACGGGTTTAATATAATTGATGAGCTAAACGGCGGAAGGTCGTGTGGTCTGGATAAATGGATTGAGAGGGGTTACATAAGAAACGATGTTAGGATGTCTCTTTTTGACCTTGAGCTTAGGGTTCTCACAACGCTCAACGTTGAGCAGGCATTTATATGTCAGAATATGAATCTCGCGCTCCAGGCCCTTGGTCTTGGCGGATGGGCATTTACGGGGCTTCTTCCGCATTATGCCCTTGGTGTAGACCCGTCTTATAAAGGGCTGGGATTTAGATTCATAACGCCTGAGAAGAGCTTAAGAACAATACTCAATCCGGTTCCAGTAGGACGCGATAGCATTTTTGAAGCGTTGTGTCCGCCCTATGTCAAGGATATGAGCGAAGCAGTGGATAGATTTCTTAAAATGAGAGGGGACTTCTGGAAAGAGGAGAATCCATACCCGTATCAGAATCCGCAGGGAGTGCTTCGGGATGAATACCATCCCTCTGAGGAGAGAATTCAGATTGTAAAGGACTTCTGCACTTATGTTTATGAGAACTACGGTAGATTCCCTGCATTCCTCGATCCGATGTTTGTAAGGCTCGTTTTTCAGGCTCATCACCTTGATCTGGAATTCTATGACAAGCACTACACGGAAGGGGCATACACGGAGGTTCATAAAAACCACTTCAAACTCTGGCATCCGGAGACTGAAAATTTGTTTGATTAATGGATAATAGTTAAAACTAGATTCCAAATTGAAAAGTTTAGAACAGCAATTAAGGAGGAGCTAAATAAATGGCAGACAAGGATGAAAAAGGAACGGGCTTGCCAGGATTAATGATTAATGTTCTAGGATTTTTGATTATTGTGGGGATCATTTTTGTTGTTGTTGCTGGCGTTTATTATATTATTAATCCCTAGCTTTCTGGTTAGGAAAGATAGAAGGAGATAGAGGTTGATGAAACTGAGATAGCTTCTCAATGAATGTCACTCGCTCTGCTTAATTTTTTGAAAAGGGGGTAAGCTACAGTGCCAATAGAGACCTCAAAGGCTGTCGAGAATGAATCAAAGAGCAGTATCCTCGCGGAAAAACTAAACCAAATTGTCGAAAAACTCAAAAAAGTGTCTCAGGAGCCAGCTATCAAGGAGTTTAGAGCGGACACAGAACTGATTAATGGCTATTCAACAAAGGCTCAAATTCGCCAGTTTACTCTCGATATAGACGAAAAGCCCGGACTAGGCGGTA
>JBLNAE010000308.1:0-12265 GCA_050259195.1 Ignavibacteriales bacterium | reverse complement strand
TAACATTGCCGAACTAGGACTTTTAGATTCACAAATAATTGACCAAAAAGTAACAAATCACTTATTTCCAGAGCGGAAATAAGTGTTAGATGTCCTAAATTCTGACAGACAAATTATATCTTAGATTATCCAATATATATCTTCCTAAGCTTATTTGCTTTCAGGCAAGTCCCCTATTTTTAGGCAAATGGACTCCTTGGACAAAGCCGGAGTAGCTTTTGATCGCCTACGTTAACTCATCCACCTATAATGGTTAAAAATTCAGAGTTTGACAAATTTCGTCAGCAATTCTCTTCACACTGTCAAAAAAATGTTTATAGAATTAATTGACACCCTTTCGTCTAAACCATTTTATAAATGATGCCAGTAGCTTAGACAACGAGACTTTATGGCACAGATGTTGCCTACCATTAATTATCCGTGCGTGAGGTGTAAAAATATGACACAAAATAGTCTAGTAGAAACAATTCAAGATTTCTCAATTGAGCCTTTTATGGAAGAGAATGGTTTAACAAACCATAATGAAGCGGAAACCGCTGTCGAAAATGGCATTGAACCAGTAGATGAAAACAAGCAAAGATGGATCCCTGAAGAAGACTACAGGCTTCTTCAATATTACTTTAAGGAGGTAGGAGGAGAGCCTCTTCTTAGCCAAGCCGAGGAGGCTGATATATGCACCAAAATAAAGGAGTACCAGGCAAAGATCAGGGAAATAAAGACCCTGCTCAATAGAGCCACACGGCAATCCTCAAAGGGTGTACATTCCTCACACCGCCCTTGCAATTGCTCAAGAGGAAGAAAAAACCCTCTCAGAGGAGCCAAAGCCGCAAGCGCAGATCTTTCGTCAAAGAATGTACAAAAGCTCTCTGCCCTTATGAGAGTTTATTTAAAGCAATCAAGACTACTCAAAGAGAGGTTTGTAAAAGCCAACTTAAGGCTTGTTATAAGCATAGCTAAAAAGCATATAGGGCGAGGGCTCCCATTTGCGGATCTCATTCAAGAGGGAAATATTGGCCTTATAAAGGCAGTAGAGAAGTTTGACCACTCAAAGGGTTACAGATTTTCAACTTATGCCTCCTGGTGGATAATACAGCGCATATCCCGCGCCCTCTTTGATCAGACGAGAGTTATTAGAGTGCCGGTTCGTGTGCTTGAGCAAGCAAACAGAGCTTATAAGACAACCGCTATGCTTCAGAATAAGAGTGGTAGAAAACCGGAAATAGATGAAATCGCCAATGAATCCGGGCTTAGTGTTCAGAAGGTGAAAAAGGTAATGAATGCAGCTCCAACCATGGTTTACCTCGATGCCTCAAGTCCTAATTCAGAGGATGAAAAGAACACACTCCTTGATTTAATATCGGACAGGAGGCCTTCTACGGATTCGCTTATTGAAAGGGTCACAATGAATGAAAAGATTGAAGAGGCACTCTCCAGCCTCTCCGACAGAGAAGAAGAGATTCTCAAGATGAGATTTGGTATTGGATACAATAGTTCATACACCCTTGATGAGATTGGAAACAGATATGGACTTACGAGAGAGCGTATAAGGCAGATTGAAAAGCGCGCTCTTAGAAAACTCAAGCAACTCGAAGTAGGAACATTACTCAAGGACTTTATAGAATGATAGCCCAGTTTATCAATCAATTCTATTATAGGTTCAAAAAGGAGATTGATCAGGAAAAGATAGAAAACAAGTATAGCCCAGAGTATGTTGCAAGGCTCCTCACTAAAAAAGCCCCTAAAGGAAAAGTACTCTTTCAGTTCAAAAACAAGAGCGATCGTATTGCTCTTTTCTCAAACAGGCAGCTAAATGTGAGAGGAGAAGAGGATATGTTTATAGCCTGGGGAAGTTCGGAGTTTAAGGGTCTGAAGCCGCAGGCTGTATTTGAAGAGCTTGAAAAAGAAATAGTAAGGATCAAAGTTATCTCAGTATCCGGTAGAGATAGTCATTCTTTCAGCTCTTACAGTGAGTTTATACGCTGGCTTGCAAATGAGAACGATAAAAATTGACTTTAGAGTGTCAATTTCATTGCCCTCCTGACGCAAGTTCTACCATTGTTTCTTTTACCATCTCGCGCGAGGCCTTAGGCGGGAATATGAGAATCGGCAAATCCGCTCCCGCCTGTCTAAATTCTTGGAGCTTTCTTCTTCCTTCTTCAGCTGTTCCAACGATTGCAACTGAATCTATTATAGAATCGCTCACGGATTGAACCGCCTGGGTTTTGCTTCCCCTTTTCCACGCCTCCCCGATACGATCTGCCTCTTCTCCAAATCCATACCTGCTTATCACATTATGGTAAAACGCTCCCATTCCGCCCACGTAGTAGGCTATGTGCTCTTGAACCACTCTTTTCGATAAATCAACGTCCCCGGAAACACAGGCGGGAATATAAGGACACACCATAATTCGTCTTACATCCCTTCCCGTAACTCCGGCTCCGGATAAAAGTTCTTTTCTGGCGTCTTGAATGTACTCTTTTGGAACCAAAAATGGAATCCATCCATCCGCCAATTCCCCAGTAATACGGATGTTCTTTGGTCCAAGCGAGGCAATATAAATCGGGATGTCTTTTCTTGGAGGTGTAAACTGGAGACGGAAATTTTTGAGTTTAAATATTTCTCCACTATAATTCACTCTTTCTCCGCTAAGTATCATTCTTATGATTTCAATATATTCTCTTGTTCGCTGAAGTGGTTTTTCAAATTTTATCCCGTGCCAGTCTTCAATTACGACAGGTCCGCTTGTGCCTAGCCCGAGAATCATACGCCCCTCAGAGATTTCATCGAGAGTTGCAGCGGTCTGAGCAATTGCTGCCGGGGTTCGGCTAAACACCGAGACAATTCCCGTACCGAGGTTGATTCTCTTCGTATGAATGGCAAGGAGTGCGAGAAGAGAAAAAGAGTCTCTTCCCCACATCTCCGGAATCCAGAGGGAATGAAACCCCAGTTCTTCTGCAAGCCTTGCCACCTCAATGAGTTCAGATCTAGTAATGTCGCTCCAGTATGGAATTACAAGGCCGATTTTAGACATGTATTTCTCCTTTATGATCTAACCAGTCATACATAATATCACAGAAAGTTATACCAATTTTAAATTCTTCTAGTGCATAGCAAGGACTGTTATTGCTAGGACATAAGCGACGAAGCAATCTGTCTTTGAGATTGCTTCACGGAGTTTACACTGAGCGAAGCGAATGTGTTCGCAATGACAATTCATTCTTAATGCACCATTAGTTTGTTTAATTGATATAAGCGTAAACGAAACTTTTAAAATATGGCTTTGAGGGGCAATTGACTTTGCTGATAGTGCCCGACCAGCGTGCCCATGTGTATAAGCCTCACTGAGGCTTGCATGGGAGCAGTCGTTTATTAACGGCTGCCCCCGTCACCCAGTTTACACTGGGAATTCCGACGGGTACCCTTCCTGCACTATTCATGGATTGTCCCTACTCCGTTAATTTATAGAATTGGAAGAATATAGCTTTAAAAGGATGGACTGGGGCTTTTTTTCATATAGGGATAGAATAAAACCAAGCCCAGAGCCGATATAACGCTCAAGACCCCAAAAACCCAGCCCAGTCCCATCACGTCATATACAGCTCCTGCGATAAGCGGACCGACTGCCATTCCGGCACTCATGGCAAAGTTAAAAATGGCCATAACGCTCGCCATCCCACTATCTCTGCCCTTTACCGTGATAATGGCGTTTGTTGCCGGAAAGGAAATAGCGCTTCCCACGGCCATAACTATATTCCAGAAAAGAAGCTGCCAGAAGTTGGATGAAAACGGAATTCCAATAAGTCCTGCCGAAGCAATTATGCCTCCTATTACGAGCATGTTGATTCTGTTTGTTCTGTCGGCGAGCTTTCCAAATGGATGCTGAAGAAGCCCCATAACAAGGATGTTCAGCATGAGAATCGTTCCGATTTGAGAAAGGCTTAAACTTATTGACTTGGCAAAAATAGGGACAAACGTCATGAGTGAAGAGATGGTAAGGAGATGAAGAAACCTTACGGATAAAATCACAACAAGGAGTTTATCTTTCAAAAGTGATTTATAGGAAATTGGGTTTTTGCTTTTCCTTATGATCTTGCCTCCCGGAAGCATGAAGAACGTTATAAGGAGGGACGCAAGACTGAGAATTCCCATAGAGAGAAACGCTTCTTTATATCCGAGAAAATCCGCAATGACCCCTCCTATAATTGGGCCAATTGCCCATCCGATAAAAAGCGAAATCCCGAATGTCCCCAGGTATTGCCCTTCTTTTCCTACGGGGGTGATGTCTCCTATGTATGCAAACGCTACGGGAAGAACAAATGCGGCGGCGGCTCCGTGAAGAAGCCCGACCACTATGAGTCCATAGACTGTTTTTGCGTATATATAGCCCAGTGAAATCAGGGTGTATGCAAGAAGCCCAAAAACTAAAAACGCTTTCCTACCCTTGGCGTCCGATAGCTTTCCTATCGGGGGGGAAAGAACGGCTCTCGCTATGGAAATCCCCGAATAAATGACCCCAAGTTGAAGACCCGTAGCGCCAAGGGTCTTTGAATAAACCCCGAGGAGCGAGGCAATCATCCCGCTTCCTATGTTTGTTACGACTGAGGCGACGAATAAAACGTAAAAGACCCTTTTCGGCTTGTTCATGTGAAAAACTAAAATATAACATATTTGGTGGGGATAGTGAAGGTTTTTAGAGAAGCGGATCTTATTACACCATAAATTTGCAACTCCGCCGATTTTTGGGTATAAACTTCTGGTTTATATAAAGGAGAGGTCTATTCTATGGATTTTACGCAAATTGCGAAAAAGGTTTCAGACAGGTCTAAAATTATGGTTACTCCTAAGGATGTGGAGAGGCTTTTTGGCGCTCTTGGAAAAACAGGGCTGCCCTGGGAATTGGCGGACTTCTCGGACTTTCCGGTTCCTGCTGTTTTTGAATCTATGAAAGTTCTCTCTGAAAATGGTTTTGTCTCAATCTCGGATGGTGGGTTTAAGCTCACGCCGAAAGGAAAAGAGGTTACGAATGATGTGCATCCCGTAGAGGATATTTCTTGCTCTTTCTGTGAGGGGAGGGGAATTGATTTAGAGAAATTCTCAGAGATTGGGAAAAGATTTCTAAAAATCCAGAAGCTCCGTCCCCGGGCAATCCGAAAGTTCGATCAGGGATACGTAACGCCTAAAACAACACTTTCCCGTTTTGCCCTCTCTTATGAGAGAGGGGACATTGCGGGGAAAAAAATAATCGTTCTCGGCGATGACGATTTAATGAGCACAGTTTTAGGCTTGAGCGGCCTTCCAAAAAAGATTACTGTTGTAGAAATTGATGAGAGACTTACAAACTTTATAGAGAGAACTGCGAGGGAAGAAGGTTTCCAGGTTGAAGTCCAGGGATTTGATCTCCGGCATCCGCTTCCTAAAGAGCATATAAAGAGATACGACACTTTTTTTACAGATCCCCCTGAAACCCTAAAAGCGGCAGATGCTTTTATAGGTCGAGGGATCTCTGCGCTTCGGGCACCCGGCTCTGCGGGGTATTTTGGATTTACGAGGCGAGAGGCGTCTCTTACAAAGTGGCACGGCGTCCAAAAGATGCTCCTTAAATACAGAATCGTTTTTACGGACATAATTCACAACTTCAACGAATACGTAAACTGGGGTTATGAAGAAGAAACACGTGCATGGAGGCTATCTCCGGTAAAGGTGAGACCAAAGAAAAACTGGTATCGCTCCGCCCTTTACAGATTCGAGACACTTCCGGGGTTTAAGGGAAATTTGAAAGACTACGGTAGAGAAAACATATACGAGGATGAGGAAAGCTCGACGACGTAAGTAAAACTTCGAGTTTAGCCACGAATGAACGCAAATTTACACGAATAATACCAGTTCGTTGTCATTGCGAGCCTTGTGAAGCAATTCCGTTTTTAGATTGCTTCGTCGCTTCTCTCCTCGCAATGACAACTTTACATTCGATTTTCTTTCTATTCGTGTTCATTCATGTCGATTCGTGGCTTAAAACTGTGTTTAATGCCTAAACGAACCGACATAAAAAAAATACTAATCATAGGTTCAGGCCCAATCATAATAGGACAGGCGTGTGAGTTTGATTATTCGGGCGCTCAAGCCTGTAAAGCCCTGAGAGAAGAGGGCTATGAGATTGTCCTTGTAAACAGCAACCCGGCAACCATTATGACTGACCCAGGGCTCGCTGATAGAACCTACATAGAGCCCCTTACCCCTGAAATCGTTGGGAAGATAATTGATAAGGAACGCCCTCAGGCTCTTCTTCCCACACTGGGCGGTCAAACTGCGCTCAACATTGCGGTAGAACTTGCCAAGTCGGGGGTTCTCGACAAATTCGGGGTCGAACTCATCGGAGCAAAACTCTATGCAATAGAGAAAGCGGAGAATCGAGAGCTTTTTAAAAAAGCCATGATGGAAATTGAACTTGAGGTCCCACAGAGCGGAACGGCTCATTCGATGAAAGAGGCTTGGGAAGTGGTTGGAAGAGTTGGCTTCCCCGTGATAATCCGTCCTTCTTTTACACTCGGTGGGACTGGCGGAAGCGTTGCTTATAACAGAGAAGAATTTGAAGAATTTGCCAAATCCGGACTTGATGCCAGCCCTGTAAGAGAAATTTTAGTAGAAGAATCGGTTCTCGGATGGAAGGAGTTTGAGCTTGAAGTGATGAGAGACGGAAGGGACAACGTCGTCATCATCTGCTCAATTGAGAACTTTGACCCAATGGGCGTGCACACAGGAGACAGCATTACGGTTGCTCCTGCCCAGACTCTTACGGATAAGGAATATCAGAGAATGCGTGATGCGGCGATCCGTGTAATGCGAGAGATAGGAGTTGATACGGGTGGATCGAATATTCAGTTCGCAATCAATCCGAACGACGGGCGGATGGTGGTAATCGAGATGAACCCCCGGGTTTCCCGCAGCTCCGCCCTTGCCTCGAAAGCCACAGGGTTTCCGATTGCAAAGATCGCAGCAAAACTGGCCGTCGGTTACGCGCTTGACGAGATTCCAAACGACATTACCCGATACACCCCCGCGTCATTCGAGCCTACGATTGATTATGTCGTCGTAAAAATTCCAAGGTTTAATTTCGAGAAGTTTCCTCAGACCGAGCCTACACTTACCACTCAGATGAAATCCGTTGGAGAGGTAATGGCAATCGGGAGGACGTTTAAAGAATCTCTTCAAAAGGCCATACGCTCTCTTGAGATTGACTCATACGGATTCGAAACCAAAACTCAAGATTTGGAAACAATCCACAGAAAGTTAAGAACCCCGAACCATGAAAGGCTATGGTATCTGGCCGATGCTTTGAGGTGTGGAATCAGCGTTAACGAGATTTATCGGCTCACACAGATTGATTCCTGGTTTATTACGAACATAAAGCAGATCGTGGATATGGAAGAAGAGATAAAAAGAACAGCGCACAACGGGACGCCAATGCCAAACGGTATTCTCAGGAGGGCAAAAGAGTTTGGATTCTCGGATGTGAGATTAGCCGAGCTTCTTGAAATCCCGGAAGACAGGGTAGAGGATAAAAGGAGATCCGGCGGGATTAAATCCATATACAAAATGGTGGATACATGCGCCGCAGAGTTTGAGGCATACACACCTTATCTTTATTCAACTTACGGAAGAGAAGACGAAGCGCTTCCGACAGACAAAAAGAAGATAGTTGTTCTTGGCGGCGGGCCGAATAGAATAGGGCAGGGAATAGAGTTTGACTACTGCTGCGTCCACGCCTCATTTGCCCTGAAGGAAGAGGGATTCGAAACGATTATGGTAAATTGCAATCCTGAAACTGTGAGTACAGATTACGATACGTCGGACCGGCTCTACTTTGAACCGCTGACGCAGGAGGATGCGCTCTCAATAATCGAAAGGGAAAAACCGGATGGCGTAATAGTTCAACTCGGAGGTCAGACGCCTCTTAAACTCGCAATCTCTCTTGAGAAAAAGGGAGCGAATATTATAGGCACATCGCCTGAGAGCATTGACCTTGCGGAGGATAGAGAGAGATTTCGAGATTTGATACAGAGGCTTGGGCTTACACAGCCGAGAAGCGGGATTGCAAGAAGCGAAGACGAAGCCGTTCGGGTTGCGTCTCAAATCGGCTATCCGATTGTAGTAAGACCCTCTTATGTGCTGGGCGGCCGTGCGATGGAGATTGTCTATACCGAAGTGGCTCTCAAACGTTATATTAAAGAAGCTGTAAAAGTCTCTCAAAACCATCCCGTTCTGATTGATGAGTTTCTAAAAGACGCAATCGAGGTTGACGTTGATGCCATCTCAGATGGGAAGACGGTTGTGATTGGCGGGGTTCTTGAGCATATTGAAGAGGCGGGGGTGCATTCCGGCGATAGCGCAATGGTTCTTCCTCCATTCTCAATTGGAGATTATATAGTTGATGAAATAAAGCGACAGACCTGCGATCTTGCCTTGGCTCTTCATGTTATCGGTTTGGTGAACATTCAATTTGCCGTGAAAAGCAGGGACGTTTATGTGCTTGAGGTGAATCCAAGGGCAAGCCGAACGGTTCCGTTTGTAAGCAAAGCAATCGGAGTTCCTCTTGCGAAAATAGGGGCGAAGGTTATGGCCGGAAAAAGTTTGGAAGGACTCAATTTCACAAAAGAGATAGTTCCAAAGCACGTCTGCGTAAAAGAGTCCGTGTTTCCATTTGTGAGGTTTTCCGGCGTGGATACAATCTTGGGGCCTGAGATGAAATCCACTGGAGAGGTAATGGGAATTGATGTTGAGCCAAGGCGCGCATTTGCCAAGGCTCAGATTGCCGCCGGAACGAATCTGCCCCTTTTAGGAACGGCCTTTATAAGCGTAAAAGACGAGGATAAACCCCGCGTTGTCGGCATTGCAAGGAAACTCCAAGAACTTGGCTTTAGCGTTATGGCGACTCGCGGGACGGCTGCGTATCTCGAAAATTTAAAAATCAGTTGCAAAATGGTAAATAAGGTTGTCGAGGGAAGACCAAACATTGCTGACCATATAAAGAACGGCGAGGTGCAGCTCGTAATAAATACCACGTTGGGGGAGAAGGAAATCGCTCAGTCTTACCTGCTCAGAAGAACAACCCTCGTGCACAACGTGCCCTATTACACGACAATCTCTGGTGCAAGGGCAGCCGTAGGAGCAATCGAGGTTCTAAAAAAAGAGGGATTGGACGTGAGGGCTATTCAGGATTATTATAAAGATGGTGGTTCGTAATTCGTTTATGATTCACGTATAAGAAATCAATTATGCTGAAGGTTCTTGTTGTATATTAATTTCCTCCCCACAAGTGGGGATTAAGGATTAGCCGCCTAAAATCATGGGGGAAAAAGATGTCAACCGAAAGGGTTCCTATTACGCCTGAGGGGTATAAGAAGCTTCAAGAAGAGCTAAAGAGGCTGAAAACTGTAGAGCGTCCTGAGATTATAAAAGCGATTGAACGTGCAAGGGCATTTGGTGATCTCTCGGAAAATGCCGAGTATGAGACCGCAAAGGATAGACAGGGGTTTATTGAAGCAAGAATTAAGGAATTGGAGAGCAAAATAGCAAGAGCCGAAATCATTGACCCGTCAAAGCTTTCCAGCAGAGACCGGATTATATTTGGTATTCGGGTGACGCTTGAAGAAATAGAATCGGGCGATAAGGTTACCTATCAACTCGTCGGTCCCGACGAATCGGAGCCTGAAAAGGGGCTTATCTCCGTGACATCTCCTATTGGACGCGCGCTCCTTGGAAAACGGGTTGACGATGAAGTCCGAGTCCAGGCCCCCGGAGGGATAAGAGAATTTGTGATCTTGAAAATTGAGTAGGGCAATACATGTATTGCCCTTACACTACCATCCTTTTTCTAATTCTCACCACCGCATACATAAATGCCAACGTTCCAAAAACCAGAAGCCATGCGGCGTCTGCAACCATGCTCCATTTGAGTTTTCCCATAACAAGTCCACGTGAGAACTCTACGGAATGATAGAGTGGAGTGAACCACGCAATGTCTTGTATCAATTTAGGCATTGTGGAAATCGGGAACATTATTCCTGAGAGAAAATAAAGAGGGCCGATAAAAAGCGTAAGATAGTAGCTGAAAAAATCCCAAGACCGGGTAAAAGATGTAAAAAGCATCGCCGTAGATGCAAAAACAAATCCTGTAAGAAAGATGACAATAGGAAGGAGCAACGCCGTAGCGGAAGGGATGAGTTTAAAAAGGGCGAGAATAACCATCACAAATATGCTCGAAAAGAATGCCTTTGTCGTACCGAAAAGTACCTCTCCCACGACCACCTCATCAATCTCTACGGGTGTTGAGATTATCGCGTCGTAGGTTTTTTGAAGGGTCATTCTGGCATAAGCTCCGTAAGTGCATTCAAACGTTGCGGCATTTGTTGCGGCATAAGCAATTAGTCCCGGAGCGATAAACTGCAAGTAACTCATTCCATTTACATTCCGGATCAAAGGAGTAAATCCGTAGCCGAGGGCAAGGAGGAAAAGAAGCGGCTCTACGACATTTGCAACTATGCTCGACTTATAAAACTTCGTCCAGACAATTAAATTTCTATACCACACCCACTGGAATTTGTGGCTTATACTCGGCAGAATCTCTGCTACACTCATCTTGTTTTTCCTCTTCTAAATTGTTTTTTGACCGTTGATTTCAGAGTGGAGGATTTAAGCTACATCTTCTACTACTTTCCACTCAAATTCAGCTATTCGGGGAGTAATAGGTTGCATTTTTTAATCCTCACTAAAAACATAGGCTGTTCTGGTTCTCTTATTTCCTCTGCCATCTTTAGGTTAATCTCTGCTAATTCCGAGTCATCATCGGACATGAGAACTACTATTGCATCTTCAGGAATCTCTCCGGCAAATTCCGGATGCTCTAATACATACAAGTCAAACTCTTTATCCAATATCAAGTTTTTATAAAATAATTCATCTTTAGTCATCTATCTTTCGATGTGTAAAGGCGCATTTATTTTGTTACTCCCACACATTACCCTCTCGGTAAAAGTATATTAAAGCGCACTAGAATTAACAAGCCTTTATAAATCCTGAGAATATGAGAAAACATACGGCTTTGATGGTTACTACCTTTTTTGAACAGTACTTTCTAAACTTTAAAAAGTTTTTCCTTTCTTGACAAAATCAAATTCTGACTTAAAGATTTTTGCGTGTCAAAACCTCGTCCAAAAAATCAAATAAAACAATAGAAAAACTTACCGATAATCTTAGCATGAAAGCCTTAAAGAGGTTCTTTGATTTTGAGGAGAAAGGAACGTCTTTTAAGACTGAGATTATTGCCGGTCTTACCACCTTTATGACTATGGCCTACATAATATTCGTGCAGCCGGCGGTTCTATCGCAAGCCGGTATGGATTTCGGCGCTGTTATGATGGCAACGTGCCTATCGGCTGCTATTGCGACCCTTGTAATGGGGCTATATGCGGGTTATCCCATTGGTGTCGCTTCCCTTCCGGAATGGGAGAGAACTTTTTCTTTGTCTTTACAGTGGTGCTCGGTATGGGTTTCGCATGGCAAAAGGCTCTAGGAGCGGTCTTTATTTCGGGAGTTTTATTTATTGTCTTAACCATTTTTAAGATCAGAGAAATGATTGTTGATGCCGTTCCTCAATCCCTCAAGGATTCCATAGCGGGCGGGATTGGACTGTTTATTGCCTTTATCGGCCTTCTCCAATCAGGAATTATAGAGAAGAGTCCGGGAGGAATTTTAAGCTTGGGAGATTTAACAAAAATACCTGTGCTTCTTTCAATCCTTGGATTAGCAGTTACAGCTATTTTAATGACAAGAAAGGTTACGGGAGCTATTTTGATAGGGATTCTCCTTTCTGCCATTCTGGGACTTTTCCTTGGGGTTATCCATTATTCGGGGAACATTGTTTCTTTTCCTCCCTATCTCTCGCCTACATTCCTTAAGATGGATATAAGAGGCGCTCTTGAAGCTGACTTCATAACAGTCACTATTGTTTTTATCTTCATGGTTATGTTTGATACAATAGGCACACTGATAGGGGTGGCAGAGGTGGCCGGCTTTTTGAAAAACGGCAGACTTCCTAGAGCCAGCAGGGCATTAATGGCCGATGCTGTAGGAACAACCGTGGGAGCTGTCTAATACCATTTTGATTAGTTAATTGTGCATAGTTATTATACAATAAAAACACTATGCAAAAACCTATACCTATCATAAAAGAACAAATCCAGGAGCTTGAACAAAAACTACACAAGGA
>JBLNAE010000307.1:0-6012 GCA_050259195.1 Ignavibacteriales bacterium | reverse complement strand
AATGAATCTCCCTGCAGCAAGCTGCAGGGTATCAGAGCGGAAATTGCTTGATTTGAGACACCTACGGTTTCTCAAACTCTTCCCTCCGATAAGGTAACCCCGTAGCAAGCTATGGGGAATTGCTAGTTCAAACATTTTAAAAGCTTAACATAGCTGATGACATCGAGAAAGGGAAAGGGGTTTGACATGCAAAGTCAAATGCCCTAAAATGGTATTTAGAGAGAAGAGTTAAAATTATCTAAATATTTCAAGCACTTCTATGGAAAACGTAGTTTTAGCGGCAGCGGTTGGGGATAATTCCTGCAATTGTCTCAGCGCGATTAAGTTGCCTATTATCCATTTATTAAACAAGTGCAATTAAGACGAAGTTGGGATTTCATTGTCTCTATTTGAACTCACGTTATGTTGGCTGGAAGGCATAAGGGTTATTTATAGCTTTGTATGATATGATAGATGAGCTAAGCGTTATAAGGTCACTAAAGGAGCGGTTCAAAAATACGTCAAAAGGTATTTCACTGGGGATCGGAGACGATGCCGCAGCAGTTAAAATCAGTCCTGAATGCCTTCTCCTTGCTACCACCGACTCCCAGGTCGAAGGCGTGCATTTCTTAAAAGGGCTTATTTCTGCTGCGGACATGGGCAGAAGAGCAGTCGCCGTAGCCGTTAGCGATATAGGGGCGATGGGGGGTGTGCCTAGATTTTTTCTCTCTTCTCTCGGATTTTCAAGGCAGGAGGATGAAGGCTTTCTAAAAGGGATAATGGACGGGTTTGAAAGGGCAGAAGAGGAATTTAAAGTGACCCTCATTGGGGGAAACACGAGCGCATCCGACAAGCTCTTTCTCGACATAACGGTTTTAGGAGAGGTTGAACCCCGTATCATGGTTAAAAGAACCGGCGCTAAACCGCGGGATATTATCTATGTAAGCGGAACGGTTGGAGATTCGGCGCTGGGATTGAGAATTCTAAAGAGGGGAAGAAGAAATGAAAGAGAGGACTATTTAATTTCAAGGCATGTATCTCCTCAGCCGAGGCTCGCCCTTGGAAGGGAGCTTGCCCAAATGAGGCTCCCTACGTCAATGATAGACATAAGCGATGGGGTTATCCTTGACCTTGAGCGCATAACGGTTGAGCATGGATTGGGGGCTGACATTTACGTTGAGCAAATACCACTCTCTTCCGATTATAGAGCTAGAGTATCCGATTTCGCGCAAGACCCGTACGATATTGCCCTTTCAGGCGGAGAGGACTATGAGCTTCTTTTTACGTCCCCTCAAGAAAATGGAGAAGAGATAAAAGAAATCTCAATGAAACTCGGCGTGAAAATCACGGAAATTGGGCGTGTAACGGATGAGCCGCCCCTCAGGGTTTTAGATTCGGATGGAAAAGAGATAGAGGTCAAGCACCGAGGTTTTATTCACTTCAGCGCCTAAAATGAACGATTTACCTTTAAGCTACAGCCTTTTTCTCATAGTTATTCTTCTTATGCTTACAGGCTTTTTCTCTATGTCCGAAAGCTCTCTTTTTTCCCTGGGAAGGCATCAGCGCGAGAAAATGAAAAAGGAAGGGAAAAAAAGTGCCACCCTGATTGAGGGGCTGCTTAAAGACCCTTATAGCCTCATAATCACAATTCTTCTGCTTGATGAAATAATAAACATCTCTTACTCAAGTGTTGTGGCGTCAACTATAAGAAAGTACATAGAAAAAATAGATGTCTCATCCAGGGAAACGATTACAACGCTAATTTCCATAGCGGTTGCCTCTCCCACTCTTCTTCTTCTCGGAGAGATAGGTCCAAAAACGCTCGGCGTAAGGTATCCGAGGTTTATATCAAATCTTATCTCATATCCGCTGAACTTTTTTCACGTGATTGTCACTCCGTTTAGGTGGATAATTATGGTTCTCTCAATTGGAATCACGTCGCTTCTCGGCGGAAAGATCGAGTATGAGCATAAAGCCGGATTTAATCCCGATGAGGTAAAGGCGCTGGTCGGACTTGGAAGTGAAGAAGGGGTGGTTACGGATATTGAAGAAAAGCTTGTGGGGAGCCTTTTTAAACTGGAAGAGGTCCCGGCATATAAGATTATGACCCCGGCTATTGATTGTTTTTTTCTTCCTGCGAATATGCTCCATACAGATGCGATTCACGAGGTCAAAAAAAGGGGATTTTCAAGGATTCCTATTTATAAAGGTGATAAAGATAACATAGTTGGAATCATCTACGCAAAAGACCTTCTTTCTGCGGCCCCAACCGACGGGACTATGCTTGAGGCTCTTGTAAGACCACCATATTTCATTCCCCGGACAAAAAGGGCTTTTGATCTCTTGAGAGAGTTTCAGCAGAAGAGGGTGCACATAGCGGTGGTTGTGGATGAATACGGAAGGGTGGACGGGATTGTCACTATGGAGGATATTCTTGAAGAACTCTTTGGCGAGATTGAAGACGAAAGGAGGGCTGTAAGACAGTCAATAAAAAAGGAAGGCGAAGCGATTATTATCCCGGGGAGCATGAAGATAGATGAATTTAACGATACGCTTCTTTTTACTGTGCTCAGGTTCGGAGGGATTGAGACCTTAGGGGACGAACTTGAGGAATCAATTCTGCCTTCTGAAGGGGATCACGAGACCGTAGGCGGATTTGTGTTCGACCTTTTTGGAAGGCTTCCCCAGGAGGGAGAGCATGTGAAATATGGAAGTATGATTTTTGTGGCGAATAAGGTTTCGGGAAAGAGGATTATGGAGATAAGGGTTGAAAGGGTGAAAAAGAAAGAGGTGGCCAATGTCGCTTGAGGTAGTCATTATTGTAGTGGTGATCTGCCTTTTTATGGAGGCTCTTTTTGCAGGCTCTGAGATTGCGCTTATCTCTTGCGACAAGATCAAGATAAAGACGCTTGCTCAAGGGGGGTCGAAGGCGGCAAAGCTTGCGCTTAAGTGCTTCTTAAATATTGAGCGTTATGTAAGCACAGCCCTCGTCGGTATAAATCTCTCACTTACAATAGCCACGGTTATTCTCACCTTTTACATACGAGATGCATACGGAGCGGGAAAGGAGTTCTATACGGTTTTAATACTCTCTCCGCTCGTTGTAATCTTCGGTCAGGTAGTGCCTAAAGCTGTTTCTCAAAAAAGGGCGAACAATATGGTTCTCTGGACAATCTATCCGCTCTGGGTTGTATCTAAAGTATTCTCTCTTATTTTATTCGTAGTAAGCCTCTTTACAAAGGGGCTTTTGAAATTGGTTGGAAGCACAGAAAATCCGTTCATAACAAGAGAAGAGCTGGTTTACGCGATTGAGGGTGGCGGAACGGTTCCACAGGGCGGATACAGGGAGAAAATAATAAGGAGAATATTCAGGTTTTCTGAAACAAGGACAAACGAAATTATGATCCCATTGATTCAGGTCTGCGCCCTTAGCGAGAATACACCGACAAAAGAGGCTGTTAAAGTGATAAAAGAGACGGGGCATTCGAGGATTCCGATATATCATGAAAGGGTGGACAATATCACGGGAATGCTCCATGCCTTTGATCTGCTCAGCGCAAGGCCCGACGATCCCATAAAGAATTTCTCGCGTACCCCGTTTTACGTTCCTGAGACAAAGCCTGTTGACGAGCTTCTTGATGAGATGAAAAGAGGCCCCGCCGGCATGGCTATTGTTGTAGATGAATACGGAGGAGCGGTAGGGGTCATAACCCTTGAAGATATTCTCGAAGAGGTGGTGGGCGAGATCGAGGATGAATACGACAAGGGCATGAGGCTCTGGAGAAAGGTCGCAGAGGGCGAGTATCTCATAAATCCAAAGATTGAAATAGAAAGGGTAAATGAAGACTTAGGGCTTGGAATTCCGGAGGGAGAATACGATACGCTAAGCGGTTTTCTCCTTTCGGAAGAAGGCTCCATCCCCAAGGTCAGCGACGAGATTCCGTATAAGAACCATAAATTCATTGTGACGAAGGCATCGCTCAGGTCAATAGAAGAAGTAAAATTGATACTGGGGAAGTAAATCGTTTGGATACCACCCGAATTTCAGATATGATTCTAACCTAATGGAAAGGCGTGCCAAGATTGAGAGAAAAACATCAGAGGTAGAGGTCTCGGTTGACATTAACCTCGATGGAAAAGGGAGTTATGACATCGAGACCGGAATTCCGTTTTTCAATCACATGATCTCGCAGTTTGCAAAACATGGATACTTTGATCTGACACTCAGAGCAAAGGGCGATATTGACGTGGATTTTCACCACACGGTAGAAGACGTAGGACTTTCTTTAGGCGAGGCATTTCTTAAAGCTCTCGGAGACAAGAAGGGGATAACAAGGTTCGCAGAGGCGTTTGTTCCATTTGACGAGTCGCTTGTTTTTGCATCCGTGGACCTCAGCGGAAGACCCTATTTTGTCTATAGGGTTCGCACTCCCAAGAGCAAGGTAGGGGATTTTGACATAGAGCTTGGGAAGGAATTTTTTAAATCCCTTTCCACTACTCTAAAATGCAATCTGCACATAGAGCTAAAATACGGAGACAATCTTCATCATATAATCGAAGCCGCTTTCAAAGCCGTAGGTCGCGCCCTTGATAAGGCATCGAGAATTGACCCGCGCTCTGAGGAGGTTCCCTCGACAAAGGGAAAACTGTAATAATTTAGCTGCGAATGAAGGCGAATATAAGAAATCAGAATACAGGATACAGAAATCAGAATATAGGGGAATACCTCTGACTTCTAGTTCCTGTATCCTTCTTTGCACTTTCATCCGTGCCAATTCATGGCTAAATATAGAGGGAAAACCCAATGATCTCTGTAGTTGATTATGGAATGGGGAATTTAAGAAGCGTGAAGAAGGCATTCGAGAGCCTTGGATTTTCGGCAAATCTGACCAGAAGTTCAGAGGAAATTTTAAACTCTGACGGGCTTGTGCTCCCCGGAGTCGGGGCGTTCGGGGACTGTATGAAAAACCTCGAAGAATACGATCTGTCGGAGCCGATTAAAAATTTCATAGATAATGGGAAACCGTTTCTGGGAATATGCCTTGGGCTTCAGCTTCTCTTTGAAGGGAGCGAGGAATCGCCGAGCGTTAGAGGGATTGGAGTTCTAAGGGGCAGGGTAGTGAGATTTCCAAGGTTCGATAAGGAAAGATTGAAGGTTCCGCACATGGGCTGGAATGAGGTAGATATAAAGCCGGAACTCCCTATAGCGCGTGGCATCACGAATGGGAGCTGGTTTTATTTCGTCCATTCATATTTCCCGAAGCCGGAAGACGAAGGCGTCATTGCGGGACGGACTCAATACGGAATAGAATTCGCATCAGCGGTTCAAAAAGAAAATATATTTGCCTGCCAGTTTCACCCCGAAAAAAGCAGCGCTACAGGACTCAAACTTCTTGAGAACTTTGCTCTCCTATGTGGAGAGAAGAGCAAGCGGTAGAAAGACCCTCGGGACGCATATCAAATTTCAGTAGAAAATTGGTCAATATACCGTAAACTAATAACGTGTACTAAATTGGATTTAAAATGAAGGGGAGGAGCTATTGCCCGGACATGACATTATTGTGGTTGGAGCATCCGCGGGCGGAAGAGGGGCGCTTAAAGAAATAGTTCGCGAATTGCCGCAAGACCTGCCTGCGGCGGTATTCGTGGTCATACATATCCCCGCTGAAGGCACAAGCATTTTGCCTGACATTCTAAATAGAGCCGGGTCTCTCCCAGCCGTCCACCCTGTAGATGGCGATGAGATTCAACGTGGACGTATATACGTTGCGCCTAATAATCATCACTTACTCTTGATACGCGGGTATATACATCTGGTCAGGGGGCCTAGAGAGAATAACGTTCGGCCTGCTATTGACCCTCTATTTCGCACGGCGGCTCGCGCCTATGGGCCTAGAGGGTGTCTGAAAAGTTTCATCCAGCCTCTTTTGTGTTCTTTGCTAATCGCCTGAGCATCAATCTGCTCATTGCAGTGTAAATCCATGCTTCGGCTGTTTCTGGCAGATATTCATAATCTTTACTCATTCTTCTATT
>JBLNAE010000306.1:0-17825 GCA_050259195.1 Ignavibacteriales bacterium | reverse complement strand
CATTTATAAAGCGGAAAGCGACGTTCGCTCGCCCAACGCCGGATTGTCGAAAGTGGACGACCGATAATAGTCGCAAACTCATCCAGCGGAACAAATTTTGGTGTTTGTTTATCTGACATCTGATTACCTCCTTATTTATATTTATTTTATTTGTCATGATAACGCTCTGTTATTGTCATAGTAAAAATTTTTTACCGAGTAAAAGTTTTCAATGTAAACAACAGTGCTATTATTTCATCACGTTCTTGCTCCGATAATGCGGGTTTTTCTATTAGTTTCTGGATGCCACGGTCAATATCTCTACGAAGTGTTTCCTTATAATCACGCGGCCATTTAATTTCAATCTTAGCACTAGCTTCAAAGCTGTGAAGCACATAACAGACGATTCCTCTAAAATACGGAAAGCTTTTGAACTTATCTCCTTTTGTATTACTTATGAGTTTTGCAATCTTGAAAGCCAATTGTGGGTGGTAAAATTTAAGGTCGTCGATTTCCGAAAGGGTCAAAAACGGTATTCTCCCCTTCTCAAGCTGTTCTGAAATAATTCCTGTTCTCCTTCCTTCGTTCCATACCTTAGCCAAATTGAGTATCATTAAAGATTTATCTCTTAGATATTGTAAGAACTCAGATGCAAACTCTTGTTCATTAGACATAACCTTCTCTTGAAATGGTTTTTCATTTTTCCATTTGCGGAGCTGTACATGAGAAATTCCCACCTTCTCCGCGATTTCTTTACCTTTAAGATTTGTCATACACCACAGACTGGCGTGAATTTTCTTCGAGGGGAAGCCCACCCGTTCACCTCTGGGTACACCTAATTTGGTTGGTTCACGATACCCTGCTATTTTCCTTTCTATGAAATTTTCTAGGAGTGTTCTCATATCATCAATAAAGATAACACAGCGTTATTCTCTTTTCAAGCCCTTTTTTTGATTTTTTTAAGAATTAAGAACCCCATTATCATTCATGCATTGGGAAGACAAAGAAAAGGATGCGTTATTATACTTACCGTTCTTCATTGGTAGTGAAATTGGTAGTAGTACTTTGATAGAATTACGTAAAGTGGTGTTAAACAGAGTAACAGGGATTTCCTCTATGAAGTGAGAAAACCCCTGTAAAATCAAGCGTATTCTTTGATTCTCTTATTCGGAGTTTAACTCTGCAATACTACTTCTACTTCAGAAAATCCGGAATAACCTCTCCTCGAACTAAATCTTCGTACCTCTCCCTCTCCCTCACTACAAAAAATTCCTCTCCTCTTACCATAACCTCAGGAACGCGGGGACGTGTATTATAGTTAGAAGACATCGTAAACCCATAAGCGCCTGCGCTCAGGATTGCAATAAGGTCGCCTCTTTTCACCTTTGGAAGTCCCCTGTCTTTTGCAAAAAAATCCCCCGATTCGCAAACGGGTCCTACGACATCTACAGTTTCCTCATCTCCAAGACTCTCATCGGCGGTAACAATCTCGTGATAAGAATCATAGAAAGCAGGACGGATCAGATCGTTCATCGCGGCATCCACTACAACGAATTTCTTAGAGGCTCCTCTTTTTACGTAGAGCACTTTGGTGAGCAGAATCCCAGCATTTCCTATAAGCGCCCTTCCCGGCTCCAAGACCAGCCTATACGGAATGCCGCTTATCTCCCTTTTTATCACGTCCGCATATTCCTTTGGATGGGGAGGCATCTCACCCTCTTTATAGCTTATTCCAAGTCCCCCTCCAATATCAACGTACTGAATATTAATTCCCTCTTCCCCTAAGGTGTCACCGAGTTCAATGAGCTTTTTTAACGATTCGACAAACGGCTCAAGTTGAAATATCTGAGAACCTATATGTGCGTCTATTCCCACAACTTCGATTCCTTCCATTCTTGCAGCTTCTTTGTAAACGTCCACCGCCTTGCCGATCTCAATCCCGAACTTGCTTTTCTGGAGTCCTGTAGAGATGTATGGATGAGTTTTAGGGTCAATATCCGGATTTACTCGAAGCGCGATCCTTGCCTTTTTACCTATTCCTTTTGCAACGTTATTGAGCAGGTGAAGCTCTTCAACAGATTCAACGTTAAAGAATAAAATCCCCGCCTCGATTGCGGATTTCATCTCCTCTTCTGTTTTTCCGACACCCGAAAAAACAACCTTCGACGGCTCTCCGCCTGCGCGAAGGACGCGAAAAAGCTCCCCCCCTGAGACAACATCAAATCCGATTTTCAAATTCGCGTAGGTTCTTAGAATCGCGAGGTTTGAATTTGCCTTTACCGAGAAACAAATCAGGGGGTTTATGTCGGAGAACGCATCACGAAAGACATCAAAATCCCCCTCTAAAGCCGAATTGCTATAGACGTAACAAGGAGTGCCGACGGCATCAGCAATCTCTTTTATTGGAACATCTTCAACATAATACTCCCCGCCCTTGTATTGAAAGTCATACCACATTTAGCATTGTTCTCCTTTGGGTTTGGTGAAGAGAATTTACCAAGAAGTCATAACAAAATCAATTCATAGTCACAAATTTCCTCTCAGGCACTCTTCAACGAAAATCAGCCTATCATTTCCCCAGAACATTTTTTCATCCACGTAAAACGTAGGAGCGCCAAATGCGCCACGCCTTACGGCCTCTGCGGTTTCATCTCTGAGTTTATCCTTTATATCCTGCTCTCCTATTCTTTGAAGAAAACAGTTTGCATCCATGCCGATTTCGCTTACCGCGCTTTTTAGGATTTCATCTTGGCTTAAATCCTTTCCCTCAATCCAGTAGAGCCTAAACAGATTATGGGTGTAATCTCTGATTTTCCCTTTCTCCTTTGCCGCTAAAGCGCCCCGCATCGGCTTAACGCTGTTGAGCGGAAACAAGTCGGGGAAGTTAAGCTGAACTCCATAGTGCTTTGCCCAGTTAGCTAAGTCTTTAACCATGTATGCCCTTTTATTCGGAACCTCAAGCGGGGCGCGGTTTCCCGTCTCTTTCAACACGCCTCCAAGAAGAAAAGGCCTCCATTCGAGTTCCGCGCCATATTTTTCACAGATTCTTTCAATCTGAGTTGATGCGAGATAGCTATAGGGGCTTCCCAAATCATAGTAAAACTCGACCCTTTTTTTCATCTCTTTACACCTCAAGTAGAAACAACACATTGCCACTATTCGTTGATTATAGTTGCAGTCGGTTTCTATCGTATAACACTTTTTATTTCTTAACTATCTCTTCAACTTTAATATCGAAGATTAAAGTTTTTCCGGCAAGCGGATGGTTGTAATCCACTTCTACGTCTTTATCTGAAACGCCGGTTATGTGGCAGTCTCCGTGAGGCGTTCTAAGCATCATACCTATCTGTGGCTCAATGTTATTTTTCTTGAAAGCCTCAAGAGGAATCGTTCTGACAAAGCTCGGGTCTTCCAAGCCATATCCCTCTTCAGGAGGGACGGTAATCTCTTTTTCTTCGCCCTGCGCCATTCCCAATATTTCTTTGTCGAGTCCTCTTATAAGCTTTCCGGTCCCGATCTCTATGGAAATCGGCTTATCAGATGTATCAAATATAGAGCCGTCTTCGAGCCTCCCGACAAAACTAAACTTGACTGTATCTCCCGATCCCACCACTCTGTTACTCATCTAACGCCTCCATTTTGATTTAATTGCGTAGCCCAGATATGCTAATCATGGTGGTAGAAGATGCCCTAATGTTTACAGATAGAACCTCTTGAGGGCACAGAAAAATATTTTAATAAGTTCCTGCGACCTCATTCAAATAATGGCATTGTCCAAGCCTTTCACCCTGAATTCAAAACAAAGCCTAAGTCCCCTTTAGCCAATATCTAGAAGATACCACGATGGCGAAGAAATCCAAGTCGAGAGTAAAGACCGGAAAGAATCCAATTCCATCTGAAGCCATCTAAGGAGAGAATCCTTGATTCAAGGATGGTTTTCATTTTATAATTCTGAACAATTTCAAAAAGGAGGTCGTCATTCAATGAAGCTCAAAGGCAAAATAGCTCTCATCACAGGTGGAAGTCTGGGATTGGGAAAAGAAACTGCTATTCTTTTTGCAAAGGAAGGCGCAAAGGTTATAATTACGGGGCGCACAGAGAAAACCTTGAAGCAAACGGCAGAAGAGGCGAAAAAAGAAGGTCTTCACCTTGATTATCTCATAAGCGACGTCGCAAAAGAGGAGGACTGCAAAGAGGCCGTGGATTATACAACCAATAAATATGGCCGCATTGACATACTCTTTAATAATGCCGGCATCCTCTATACAGGAACAACGCATGAAACACCAACAGAGATATGGGATAAAACATTCGCTGTAAACGCAAGGGGAACTTACCTCATGTCCAGATACGCCATTCCCCACATGCTCAAACAAGGCAAAGGCTGCATTGTAAATAACTCATCCATACTTGGATTAAAAGCTGTACCTGGCGTTGCCGCGTACAACGCCACGAAAGGGGCTGTTACCCAGCTTACAAGGAGCATGGCGCTCGAATATGCGAGCAAAGGAATCCGCGTAAATGCAATCTGTCCTGGAACGATTGTAACTCCGATGGTCGAGGGTCTATTTGAACAGATTGGAGATAGAAAATCTGCTGAAGAACTCTTCAAATCGTTCCACCCAATCGGACGACTGGGAAAGCCAGAAGAGATTGCCCACGCAGTCTTATTCTTATGCGATGATAATGTGGAGTTTATGACCGGAACAATGCTTTCCGTAGACGGCGGCTGGGTCGCGACATAATTCTCAAGGCTTAGTTAAAAGGTCGTTAGTAACTTCTAAATCTATTTTGATTGGGACTGAATAGGCTACAGATATATAATTAGTAATTGAAGATACACATTTTTAGGAGGTACGACTATGTCAAAAAAAACACAGACCAATCTCGGCTCGGTGGTTTCCCTATGGCGGTATCCCGTCAAGTCCATGATGGGAGAGGAGCTAAACGCTGCCGATGTCACGCAACGGGGTCTGCTCGGAGATCGTGCTTATGCCCTGGTAGACAGCTCCGATGGGAAGGTCGCAAGCGCCAAAAACCCGCGAAAATGGCCAAGTCTCTTCGATTTCCGGGCCGCCTTCGTCGAACCTCCACGTACCAGCGCGAAGGTGCCCCCCGTCCGAATTACCCTGCCGAATGGCACCACAGTCAGCAGTGAGCAGAGCGATCTCAACCAGACCCTATCAAGGGCGCTCAATCGTGAGGTGACGCTTGATACAATCGAGCGCGGCCATGAAGAGGCAGTTGAGTCATCACCCAATCCCCGGACGGCTAATGCCGAGGAGTACTGGCCGGATATAGAAGAGCTCGACTACAGAGACACAGTCACCGATTTCTCTCTACCAGAGGGCACATTCTTCGACTGTGCCGTTGTCCATCTGCTGACCACGGCCACGCTCGACCGGCTCCGTGAGCTCTATCCGCAAGGGCACTTCGAGGTTCGACGGTTTCGTCCAAACATCGTACTGAAACCTAGCTCCGACGAGAAGAACTTTATTGAAAATGACTGGATTGGCCACACGCTCGCTGTAGGGGACGTGGTTCGCCTGAGCATCACCGGTCCCTGCTCTCGTTGTGTAATGACAACCCTGCCCCAGGGAGATCTACCAAGGGATCTTGGTATCCTGCGCACGGCGGCTAAGCACAACCGAGCAAGCGTCGGTGTTTATGCCGTTGTACTGCAGGGAGGCACAATCCGACGCGGTGATCCAGTCAGGCTCGAAGCACCAAAGCGATGAATAGCTTAGAAGACTTGGGACTAGACATCTCGGGCTTAAAGATGTATAAATTAAAAACCGTATTTAGTAGTGGGTCCTGCGCCCTCAGAACAACCGCGAGGGCCTCCCTACAATCCAATCATGGAGGAAGAGAATGAGGATTTTTATAAGCGCCATTTTCTTTTTGGTTTTAACCTTCAGCTTCAGCCAGAGCGCGAGGCTCGAGGAATACACCCTTACGGCTGCTCAAAAACACTTTACAGCCATTATAAAGGGGCTTCCCGGCGTGACCGCCGCTGAATGGAAATCCCCAGTATCGTTCTGGGTAAAGGCATCGTCGAAAGCCGTTGGTTCTCCGCCAAAGCCCCAGGCGGCAAAACAACTTGCCGATATTCTTGTTCAAAGGGGCAGAACGGCTCTCAGACAACCTTTTTGCGTTCATATCTATCAGGAAAGCGCTAATGAGCTTGCAAAGTCATGTGTGTACTAATAGGACAATATCGCTTAACAAGGCATTGTTGTAAGAGAGATAGCGAAAGCAATCTAATTAGGGGCAGGTTTGAGCCTTCCCTACAAGTAATGACGAATACGGAAATTTATGATTAACCTAAACGGGAGGATGGTATGAAAAGATTAGGTTTATCATTGTTTCTCTTGGTAATGGCAGGATGTATCGCTGAAACGCCCCAAGAACCTCCAAGAAGAGGATTATATAATAATGAACCGGTCACATTCAGCGCTCCGTATGACGATGTCTGGTTGGCAACGGCTACGGCAGTTGAAGAACTGAATTGGGACACAAAAAATGCGGATAAAGGGATGGGTATTATAGAACTTAGAACCTCATATGTGTATAACCCGTCCTTTGGAAAATATGAAAGAGTATACTTGGAGGCTAAAAACGGCGAATTTGAACGCTCAAAAATTAAACCCTACTTGAGGGAAATCTCTTATTACGAGCAAGACGCACCGCCTACTCCCGAATTTGTAAGAGGAACCCTTAACATAAAAGTAAAAGCCCTGTCGTCATCTGAAACCCAGGTCAAAATAAATTATGGGATAATGCCATATTATGATTATAGAATCGGGTATCTCGGCACAGTAAAGTCGAACGGGTACGTTGAAAAACGTCCATTTAAAAGGATACAGGAAATATTAACAAGAAAGGGAGCGGTGGGGACTCCTTCACTTCCACCCCAGCCCCGGCATCAGCAACCATAGAAAAACTTCAGAAGGACGTATTGATCTTTAAAAATTGTCTTCATCTTGTTTTCTAAATTTCCCCTCGTAAGTCGCCTTCCCGACAGTCCTCTGGAATATAAACTGACATATTGCCGTTCCCGGATACAAACCAAGGGGCATGGGGCTAAAGTTACTTATCTCTAGACACTGCTTGTTGCTTATCCCCGGCTGCATAAAACTCGTAGATATATGGACTAAGAGTCCCAGTCTCGCAAACCTGCTCCTTCCCTCAAGCCATCCGCAGATGTTGGAAGAGAGGGTTATTTTTTCCCTTGTGATCCCAAGCACCATCTCCCCAGGCATTAAAATCAGGTGGTCGCTCACTGTAACTTTCTCCGTCACATCCTCGTAGTTTGCGCTATCTCTAATCTCGACAACTTCCCTTATGTTTCTGAATACCCTGAACTCATTGCTGAGATGCAAATCCACGGAGGCAGGCCCCAACTGTTCTAGTGAGAATGGCTCGATTTTAATATTGTCCTGTTCTATCTCCTTTAATATCTCATCCCTCGTTAAGATGCTCATTCCAACTCTCAAGCGGAAAGCTTGAAGAATCGCTTTCCCAAACAAGCTTCAATATCATAAATCATAATCCACATAAAATTCAACTTTTTATAAATCTTATCAACCAGTTCCTGTGCCTTTTGCCAAGCGGCAATATGTTTAAATCTCTGTATTATCATAATTTAACCCTTATACATCCTTTCAACTTATCAACTGTCAACTCACTCCTCAAGCACATCACCCCTCCCCCCTCGGAATATAACAAGAAACACAACGCCGATTATAGTTCCTATACCGCCTATTAGTTTAATGGTTGAAGGAAGATCATTGAAGATGAAATATGAGAAAATAACGACAAAAAGAGATTCGAGGGACATCACGGCAGTTGATTGAGAAACGCCAATAAGTTTGATTGATTCAAATTGACTCGCCTTTGCAATGTAGGCTCCCGTCACGCCGCCCAAAACCATAAAGGTCAAGTCTCTCAGTCCCGGCATTTGGAATCTTCCAGTAGATATAAGATATACAGAGAGCACGACTGCTACTCCAAGAGACCTTAAATTGGCTACGGCAAACATATTTAAATGCTGCGCAAATCTTTTTACAAGAAAAGACAAGAGCGAGTAGAAAAATGCCGCAAGAAGAGCCACTAACGTTCCGAGAATCAATGAGACCTCTCTTTGGTAGGCGACAATAAGACCACCAGCAATTGTAAGGATTATTCCTACTGTCTCCCACCTGTTTAATCTCTCACCTAAGAACACCATCCCTAAAAACAGGCTAAAGAGGGTCTGGAATTTCATAAGAAATGACGTAAGCGGAGGGCCGATTGTTCTTAGAGAAATAATCCAGAGCGCAGAGCCAATCGCAGTCACTACGGAGCTCATGACAAATATAGTCATATACTTTCTTACATGTCTCAGCTCGCTTCTCTGTGAGGGAATCATAATCGCAGTAAGCATCGAAAAGAAGGTTGCTCCCGAAAACCAGAAAAAGGTCACGGTCTCCGGATTTAAATTTTTATCCACGGACTTTCCAAACACATAAGATATAGCCGTAAAAAAGGCGGTTCCCACTATAAAAAAATAGCCCCGCAGAGGGTATTTGATTGTTTGTACCTTTAATTTCCGTAGTTCACTCATTTACTTAGATATTTAGCCACGAAAGGAATAATCAGGGTGCAGGGATACACAATACAGATGCAAGATGAATCATGTGTCATGTATCTTGTATCATTTTGTTCGTAGCCGAACTATTAGTGTCCCTTTTTGTCCACCACCATGCAAGTAGCGAGCCGGAAACGTTATGCCACACGCTAAACATCGCGGAAGGAAGGGCGGCGAGTGCTCCGAAATGAGCCCTTGCGAGCGCAACCCCAAGGCCGGAGTTCTGCATCCCGACCTCAATCGATACAGCCCTCGCCTTTGGGATTTCCATTCCAAATAACCTCGCAATATAAAAACCGAGGGTAAGCCCTATGATATTATGAAGCATAACAGCAAGACCAGTTCTAAGACCAATTCCTCTTATAGCCTGAGCATTTGCCGCTACTATTACCCCGACAATAAAGATGATGGTAATCGAAGAAACCATAGGAAGAACGGGAATCGCAGCTTCAACCCTTTCTTTAAACAAGCCCCTTACGCCTACTCCGAGCGCCACGGGAAGAAGAATAATCTCAACCGTAGAGATAAACAGTTTCAGCACAGGCACGGCAGTCCACTCTCCAGCAAGTAGATAAGTAAAGAGCGGAGTAAGGATTGGAGAAAAAAGAGTAGTTACCGATGTCACAGTAACGGAGAGGGCAACATCCCCTCGTCCGAGATATGTTATTACGTTTGAAGCTGTCCCTCCCGGACACGAACCCACAAGCACGACGCCCGCTGCAATGAGAGGCTCAAGATTGAGAACCTTTGCAAGTGCAAAACCCACAAGGGGCATAATTCCGTACTGAGCGCAAAACCCTATTGCAACATCCTCAGGTCTCAGAAGCACTCTTTTGAAATCTTCTTTTTTGAGGGTTATTCCCATACCGAACATTATTACTCCTAATGCGGGAGTAATCAGAAAAGCTAGTCCTGCAAAGCGTTTCGGATAAAAGTATGTGAGGATCGAAAACCCTATTATCCAGAATGTGAAATAAGCCGTAAAGAGGCGATTTAAAAACCTGAGAGTTCTCAAAATTGTATTTTTTTGGAAATCAATTTTCGATAAGAGGGGAAAATTACATAAGATTCCGCCGAGTGTCAATTAACTCTAGTTAAAGTATAATGTGATAGTCCTTAATTTAGCATCGAGCTAATTTCGCAGACCGTATCCGCGCTTGAACAAATAGAGATTGATACCGAGGAGAATCACAATGAAGATCAGGATAATGCTAAGGCTTGAAAACACACCGACATCAGAAATTCCCAGAAACCCATAGCGGAAACCATTCACCATATAAAGAATCGGATTAGCCTGAGAGATACTCTGCCAAAAGGCAGGCAATACTTTGATTGAGTAAAAGACACCGCCGAGGTAGGTAAGCGGCGTCAGCACAAATGTGGGTATAATGGAGATCCCGTCAAAACTCTTTGCAAAGATTGCGTTGAGAAGCCCCGCCAAAGAAAATAGAATAGCAGTAAGTATAATGAACAGAACAACTACGGCAGTGCTATGGATTGTTATCTGAGTAAATACTAGCGAGATACTTAAAACTATAGCACCTACTATAAGACCCCGGATTACTCCCCCCGTAATATATCCAGCAATGATTATCCATTCCGGAGTCGGGGAAACCAGTAGTTCTTCCAGATTTCTCTGGAACTTGGCACTAAAAAATGAGCTAATGACATTGGAGAAGGAATTGGTAATCACCGCCATCATCACAAGCCCGGGGACAATGAACTGGATATAGCTGAATCCCGCAATACCCCTGATTTGAGAACCAATAAAACTGCCGAAGATCAAATAATAGAGCGAAATCGTGATGACCGATGGCAAAAGTGTTTGTGACCAGATCCGAAAGATTCGGACAATTTCCTTTCGTATAATGGTCAGATAAGCAATAAGTATACGCCTGGTATTCATACCGCTCCCTTTGTAAGATTGACAAATAGTTCCTCTAAGCGATTCGCTTTGTTGCGCATGCTTTTAACGTAGATGTTATGTCTATTGAGTTCAAGGATCGCCGCGTTCAGTGTGTCATCTTTGGTTAAATTCATCTCAATCGTTGTTGGATCAACCCTTTTGATATTAAAGTGGTTGATCAGCGACAGCACACCGTCCGGTATCTCGTGTTTAAGGTCGAATACAAAAGTCTCTACGCTCAATTTTGAAAGAATTTCCTTAATCGTGCCATACTCGATAATTTGCCCTTTATCTATAATTGCCAGGTGCTTGCATAATTGCTCTGCTTCCTCAAGGTAATGAGTCGTTAAGATTATGGTAATCCCCTGCTCGGTCAGGGTACGCAGGAAATCCCACATGCTCCGGCGAAGCTCAATGTCAACTCCCGCAGTCGGCTCATCGAGAATAAGGAGTTTCGGATGGTGAATCAGTGCCCGCGCAATCATCAGACGGCGTTTCAAGCCGCCGGAGAGCGTTCGTGCCGGATCATTCCTTTTGTCCCACAACCCGAGTTGCCTCAGATATACCTCCGCATCACGCGCGGCTTGAACCCTTGGGATACCATAGTAGCCCGCCTGGTTGACTACGATGTCAATTACCTTTTCAAAAATATTAAAATTAAATTCCTGGGGTACCACGCCAATATATGACTTTGCTCCTTCCGGATGGTCGTCAATATTTACACCAAATACCTTTACCGTGCCGCTCGTTTTATTGACCAATCCCGTGATAATGCCAATAATCGTAGATTTTCCGGCGCCGTTAGGCCCCAGAAGTCCAAAGAAATCCCCCTGGTCAACTTTCAAATCTATACCTCTAAGCGCAACTACCTTATTCGAATAGACCTTTTTAAGGCTCTGTATGGAGAGTGCTTCAGCCATAATTTACCTACTCTTCCTTCAGGCTCAGTGGACCAAGGTAATCCATTTTGCCAATGCTTACGCCATTGTGACGCAGAATCGAATAGGCAGTGGTAATATGGAAGTAAAAATTAGGCAATACCATTTCCGTGATATATTCAAGGCCGGTGAGGTATTTCCCAGGTATAAACCAAATACTTATCTTTTTATCTTCAGACCCGTTGATCTGTTCAGGCCTTAGGGTTTTAAGAAAATCAATTGTTTTGTCTATTCTAATTTTGAGGTCCTCAACCGCAGTCTCATTATCTTCCATTTTAGGTGGTTCGATCCCTGCAAGCCGTGCCGCTGCACCCTTGGCATTATCAGAGGCAATCTGAATCTGGCGGACAAAGGGAAATTGATCGGGAAAGAGGCGGAAATGTAAAAGATAGGATATATCGAATTTCTTCTCCTCGGCGTAAAGCGCCGCCTTATCTAAAATCGCCGACATATTCGAGAGGGCTTTAATAAATAGAGGAACCGTAATGTCGTACATAGATATTGCCATATCATTATTCTCCAATTTTGGTTTTTGATATTCTTTAGAGATATCTTTTATATTCTACTGCAACTAAGCCCTTTGTTAAAATCGGAAAGGAACTCAACCTCACTTTTTATGGAATGAGCAGTTGGAGAATTGGAGAAGGAATTTTTGCTTGAAAGGGATTATTCCTTGTGTGACAATTGTTAAAGAAAGCTCTATGGATGAAATGGGATTACCTTAATTAATTATTTGCATTGAAGGAGTAATTAACGATCATGGCAA
Organism: Ignavibacteriales bacterium; assembly: GCA_050259195.1. Classification (GTDB taxonomy): domain Bacteria; phylum Desulfobacterota_D; class UBA1144; order Nemesobacterales; family CSP1-2; genus PSLL01. The sequence continues at coordinate 5,607 of JBLNAE010000306.1, read as the reverse complement.
ATAAACTACAACCAGAACTCTTGGATAAAATGGATAGATACTGGCATGCTGCAAACTATCTTTCCATCGGACAAATCTATCTCCTCGATAATCCCTTGTTGAAGGAACCCTTGAAGCTGGAACATATTAAGACCAGACTGCTGGGACACTGGGGGACTACTCCCGGTCTGAACTTCATTTACGTTCATCTCAACCGTGTGATCAAGGAGCAAGGCCTGGACATGATATACATAACTGGCCCTGGTCATGGGGGCCCCGGCTTAGTCGCCAACACCTACCTGGAAGGGACATACAGCGAGGTGTACCCCAATATTTCCCAGGATGCTGAGGGGATGAAGAAACTCTTCAAGCAGTTTTCATTTCCAGGTGGTATCCCCAGCCATGTCGCACCTGAAACCCCCGGCTCCATCAACGAAGGAGGGGAACTCGGCTACTCTATCTCTCACGCGTATGGAGCCGCCTTTGATAATCCCGACCTCGTCGTCGCCTGCGTGGTGGGGGACGGAGAGGTCGAAACCGGACCCTTGGCTACAGCTTGGCATTCAAACAAATTTCTCAATCCGGTAACTGATGGCGCGGTGCTGCCTATATTGCACTTGAATGGCTACAAGATCGCCAACCCTACGGTACTGGCACGGATCAGCCATGAGGAACTGGAAAGCCTCTTCATTGGCTACGGATACAAGCCCTATTTCGTGAAAGGTTCTGAGCCTGAAACGATGCACCAGCTGATGGCATCAACCCTTGATACCGTGATTGCAGAGATTAAAGCGATACAGCACGAGGCACGTACCCATGGTTACTCCAAGCGTCCCCGTTGGCCAATGATTATTCTGTGCACTCCCAAGGGCTGGACAGGTCCGAAGGAAGTTGATGGCCTGAAAACAGAAGGGTACTGGCGGTCCCATCAGGTTCCCATAGATGAGATGGCAAGGAAGCCGAAGCACATCAAGGTTCTGGAAGGCTGGATGAAGAGCTATAAGCCTGAGGAACTCTTTGACGAGAACGGTAAGCTTAGACCCGACCTGGCAGAACTCGCGCCAAAGGGCACGCGCCGCATGGGCGCCAATCTTCACGCAAACGGCGGTTTGCTACTCAAGGACTTGAGGATGCCTGATTTTCGGGACTACGCTGTTGATGTTCCCAAACCCGGGACCGTTTTTGGGGAAGCGACCCGCGTTATGGGATGCTTCCTGCGCGACGTGATGAAGCTTAATACCGACAACAAGAATTTCCGTGTGATGAGCCCGGACGAGGCCAACTCGAACCGCCTCAACGCCCTATTCGAGGTAACGAACCGGGCATGGGTAGCAGAAACCTTTCCTGAGGATGATCACCTTGCTCCAGACGGTCGGGTAATGGAGATTCTCAGTGAACACACCTGCCAGGGCTGGCTCGAAGGGTATCTCCTAACTGGTCGTCATGGCTTCTTCGCCAGCTACGAGGCATTTATCCATATTGTTGATTCGATGTTCAACCAACACGCCAAGTGGCTAAAGGTTACGAAGGAGATTCCGTGGCGTGCGTCCATTGCTTCCCTTAACTACCTGCTGTCATCGCACGTATGGCGACAGGATCACAATGGGTTCTCGCATCAAGACCCCGGATTTATTGACCATGCAGTCAATAAGAAGGCAAGTGTGATTCGGGTGTACCTTCCCCCCGATGCTAACACCCTGCTCTCTGTGACTGATCACTGTCTGCGTAGTCGCGACTACATCAACATCACCGTGGCTGGGAAACAACCAGCGCTCCAGTACCTGGACATGGATGCCGCGATCAAACACTGCACCGCCGGAATCGGGATTTGGGAATGGGCCAGTAACGATAGAGGATTAGAACCCGATGTGGTGATGGCCTGCGCTGGCGATATACCTACTTTGGAGACCCTGGCCGCTGTGCACCTCCTGCGGCAACACTTTCCCGACCTGAAGATTCGGGTTGTCAACGTGGTGGACCTGATGAGGCTTCAGCCTAAGGAGGAGCATCCACACGGCCTGTCGGATAAAGACTTTGACACCATCTTCACCACCGACAAGCCCATTATCTTTGCTTATCACGGCTATCCCTGGCTGATCCATCGCCTGACTTACCGCCGGACAAATCACCACAATCTCCACGTCCGCGGGTACAAAGAAGAGGGAACCACAACGACGCCGTTTGATATGGTCGTCCGCAACGATATGGATCGCTTCCACCTCGTCGGCGATGTTATTGATCGGGTGCCAAAGATTGGCTCCCTTGCAGCGTATGCCAAACAGGCTATTCGAGACAAGCTCATTGAACACAAGGAGTACATCACCAAGTACGGGGATGATATGCCTGAGATTCGCGACTGGCGATGGACCGATCCAAATTCAGCCGTGGAGACACGCGTTACAGAATTGGAGAAGAGTAGGTTCCCCGAGACATCCACTCATTCATCTCAGGGAAGAGAGGACTAGGACTACACAGGAGCCGTAAGTAGGCTAGAGAGAAATCCTGGACAAGACATTCACCTTCGGTTTACGGTTACCTATACAGTACATCAGTACCCGTGATACGTGCGGCAAAGGACTATACGGCCAGAGTGATACCCTATCACTCTGGTGTTGCGATTTCTCAAAAACCACTTAAATCCCGTGGCGGTGGTGATTCAATATAGCCGAAACTTATTTGACTGTCAGAGTGCCCTTCATACCGGCGGCATAGTGACCGGGAAAGGTACAGATATAGGTGTAGTCGCCGGTCTCCTTTGGTACTGTAAATGTCACCAACTTGGTTTGACCACCTGCGACAAGGTCTGTATGAGCAATAATCTCCTTCGTCATGTCTTTAGGAATATATCCGTTATCCTTAGCGTTAACTGCAGCGTTAGCAAAGGCACCGGGATCGGTACCCTTTTTTAACAGCACGAAGTTATGGGACATTGCATCGGGTGGCAAAGAAGTCTTGTTAGTAAGCTTCACGGCGAGTTTTTCTCCCGGCTTGGCAGAGATATGATCAACGCTAAACTTTAGAGTTTGTAAGCCCTCAATCTCTATAGTCCGTGCCTGGGCAAAGCTAACGGCTTCTAGCATCCCCAGAGAGAGGAGCATTAGGAATGTGACCTGAAATATCTTAGCGGTTCTTAACATTTGTGCCTCCTTGTAATGGGATGAAAATAACAAGCCCTGAGTTCTAACTCATTACATTAATAATTCTATAGGTTGTCTATATGAAAATCCACTCATTTTTTGTCCTTGAAAATGCCTCAAGTCAGTCCAAGTTCCTTGAATAGAGCGGGTGTCTCTAAAGGATGCTAAAATACAATTTAAACCTATTGAGAAGGTGTATTATACTAATTCAATTGATTAATTGCGCAGTAGGTAAAACGGGCTAAAGGAGCACAATATGTCCAATATCGATAAACAAAATTTCGGTACAGAGAGATGGAGGCATAATTTTGTCGAGGTCAACAGCGTTCGCATGCACTACGTAAGCGCAGGGGCAGGACCGCTAATTTTGCTACTCCATGGGTTTCCTGAATTTTGGTACTCCTGGCGCCATCAAATTCCCGCCTTCTCTAAAAGGCTTCACGTAGTTGCTCCCGACATGCGCGGATATAATAAAACAGACAAGCCGCCTAAAATAAAAGATTATTCCGCTATCAACCTCATCGGTGATGTAGCCGGCCTAATCCATAATTTAGCTCCCGATAGTAAAAAAGCTATCCTTGTAGGACACGATTGGGGTGGGGCGATTGCGTGGATGGTGGCAATGTTTCAGCCCCAGTTAGTAGAAAAACTCGTTATCTTAAATGTGGGACACCCGGGTACTCGAAACCGGAAGGGTTTTCTTGACTTCGACCAGATGCAGAGGAGCTGGTATATGTTTTTCTTTTTGATACCCGAGGTTCCAGAGGAAGTCCTCTCACGCAATAACTTTGAGGTTTTAAAGAAGATGGTCTTTGACACCGCCACGAGAAAGGAAGCATTCACCAAAGACGATATTGAAGAGTACGTTTCAAGCTGGAAGGAGCCAGGAGCTTTAACTGGAGCAATAAACTATTACAGGGCTATTACGAATTCCGAGTACTGGAGGGAATTAGGGAAGCCTCGAAATTTCCCGCTGATTAAAGCTCCCACACTCCAGATTTGGGGAGAAAATGACCATTTCCTCCGTAAACAGCTTACGGAAAATACGGGAGAGTTCATTGATGCGCCATATAGCCTAGAATTTATCCCCAACTGCAGCCATTGGGTACAGCAGGAAGCTCCTGATGAGGTTAACAGGTTGATACTGAATTTTTTAAGTATTCGTTAGTTTAAGTCTGCATCACACCGGAGAAGAAGTTAGGTATCCTATCTATATGGCAGTAGAAGTACGAGGTATGGAGATACAGGATAGAGAAAAGGTTGAACAGATTCTTGCCGAAGTAAGTGTATTTCCTTCCACAGAAATAGAAATTGCTATTGAATTGATAGACTCCTACCTATCAGGAAGCCCGGATTACATCATAAAGGTGGCAGCAGACGGGGACGGTAATGTTCTCGGTTATATATGCTATGGAAAAGTTCCTCTTACAGATGCCGTTTGGGATGTCTACTGGATTGTAGTTGGAAAGGAATTTCAAGGAAAAGGAATTGCAGGACGGCTCCTTGAGTTTGTGGAGAATGAATTATATGTAAAAAATGCAAGGGCTATAATGGTCGAGACATCCTCAAAACCTGAGTACCAATCTGCAAGGGATTTCTACACAAGAAAGGGATTCAGTGAGGTCTGTAGAATAGGTGATTTCTATTCCGAGGGAGATGATAAGATAATCTACAGAAAGAAATTAGATAAGTCAGAATAATCAATTACTCTCCCCATCCTTCCTTAGCCAAGGCCGTATGCAGTTCATCCGGGTGATGCCGACAGTGGGATTCGAGCTTACTGGCATCAGCGTGAGCATGCTCATAGTCCCAGCCTTGTGCCATCAGATTTCGCTCGTGCAGTTCATGCAGGAGACAATATGGACGCTCTATCTCAACAATAGCATTGTCAATCCAGACTTCATTCTGAGGAACAAATTCGTATACGTAATCATGTCCGCCCTCTGTAAAGTGAATATCAAAGACGCTTCGCACCAGACGGCCATCTACAATCCACACACTCACCGATGATTCGAGTTTTTTCCACAAGTGCACATGAACCTGTTTCGGATTTAGTAAATTACCATCTTTTGTCATTCTCTTAAGATCCCCCGCTCGTCTTCGCTTAGTCCTCTCAGCCTTATCCGCTTCTTCTAGTGCCTGGTCGTAGGGCATACCCTTTTCCATCAGACGATATTCAACAAGCAGATGGCTAATAAAGAATTTCTGCTCCTCCGGGCTGACACCTTGGTCAATCCAAAACTCTTCCTTGGGTATGTATTTAAAGCTGTAGTGCTGACCAAAGTTGGTGAACTCCTCATCAATATGAGCGCGTATATAAGAGCCATCCACAATCCAAATACCTATCCGACCACGCTGACCAACCTTTCTCAGGTAAGGCAACTTACGTGTTTTGGCCATATCAATTTCTCCTTGGAATTTAAGGATACCTCCTTTGCGGACTGTTTTATGATTATAGTTAAATACACAACGATTTACATACTGAATCTAG
>JBLNAE010000305.1:0-9354 GCA_050259195.1 Ignavibacteriales bacterium | reverse complement strand
ATGAGCTCTTTTTATTCTGCTGGCTCTTTAAAAGTAAACCCCATATCCTCCTTATGTTACAGGCTGCACATATCAAATTGAATTCTGATTTGACTCTTTCAAACCCTCTGGTCGGAAAGCCCCTCACCCCCTTGTTTTCCTGAAAATTTCGTGCCGTAGGTATCGGCTTTTTGTTTAATCACTTAACCACCATAACCGTACATGTAATGAGGCGAGTAAGGGCTTGTGATGTGCTTCCTCATATTCTTCCAAATATTTTTTGAATGTCCCACAGCTCCTATAAAAAGAAGATACTCATTAAACAGAATGCACTCCCTTCTTGTTAGGTTTATAGGAATGTATTAAAGAAGAAAGAATGTCGTGTACAGTTAATATGCCTACCAGCTTTCCTGCATCTGAGAACACGGGAAGGGCATTGAACTTCTTCTTTTCAAATATCCGCACCGCGTCAATCAAAGGGGTGTTCTCATTAATGGTGACTACATTAGACGTTTTTATATCTCTTATTTTATACAAATCGCTAATCCTATAATATTCTTGCCATGTTTCAATCTTATCCCCAAATTGCGGCTTGCGAAAATCTCTATCAGTAACGATACCTACGAGTTTTCCCTTATCCATTACGAGAAGTTGTTTAAACCCCTTTGCCTTTAAAAGCCTGAAGGCTGTTTTAACCCCTGTATCGGGAGATACATATATGGGGTTACGGGTCATATACACCTTCACAGGTTCGATTGAGTTGTAGGGCGACATAATCTTCTTCTTTCTTGGCTTGTCAGCTTTCTTCCGGCTTAGTTTTTTTACCATCTCTCATATCATCCTTTCTTCTTCAGTTGTATTAAGTCTCATAACGTAACTTATCTTATTCATAAATCTTTTCTATCCTGATTATTCACAAAAGATAATACCTTGTCAAGCAAAAGAGTTTTTGCCTGTATCCTGTCTGCTGTATTTTGTATGCTAAAATAGGACGTTTCCTTAATTACACGAAATATGATCTGCCCTGTAATATATAGCTTTAATGAGAAAACGTGTAAAATATACGTACATAAGTTTGGGGAACAATATGCAAAAAAAGAAAAGAAAGAACTTTTATCTGGATGAGTCAGTCCTGAGGAAGGCCAGGAAAATTCTTGGGGTAAGAACCGAAACCGAGGCTGTCGAGAAAGCTCTTGAACGGATAATCTTTGAAGAGGAATACTGGAGGGCATTTACTGAGCGCGAAGGAAAAGAAGAGCATTTTGACCTTGGGCTAATGGATGGCTGAGAGCAAAATTATCCCCGTACATCATGGATTCCCGCTTAATGCGTGCGGGAATGACAGTCTTATCCATTGTCATACCCGAATGTTTTTATCGGGTATCCATCTTGTATTACACCTAATTGAAATAATCTATAGGCTTGAGACTTTTTAAGTCCTCTCATTATCGGGTATAGCTCTAAGAAAGTGTATTAAGGCGATGTATATATAACCCACTTTAATTACAAGAAATATTGACATATCGCTTTATAATATGTTACTTTGATTCTCTAATATGAGATTTACCCTTAGCTGGCTTAAAGAATACGTGGAATTTAATACTTCCCCGGAGGAGATTGCAGAGAGGCTCACCATGTCGGGGCTTGAGGTGGAATCCGTTGAGTATTTGGGAAAGGGATTGGAGGATATAGTTGTAGCCCGGATTCTCGATATGAGACCCCATCCGAATGCATCGAAGCTCGTTCTCTGCGACGTTACAGACGGCACGAGGAAATACAACATAGTCTGCGGGGCAAAGAACATGAAAGCGGAAGATAAGGTCGCCCTTGCGAGGGCAGGGACAAAGCTCCCTCCGAGCGCCAAGTTTCCCGAGGGAATATTGATTCAACCTGCAAAGATTCGGGGAGAGGTATCAGAGGGTATGCTCTGCGCCGAAAATGAAATGGGGCTTGGCAATGAAGACGAGGGAATCTTGATTCTTTCGGAATCGGCAAGGCTTGGGGCGAGGCTGATTGACGAGATAGGATTAAATGATGTCATTATTGAAGTGGGCGTTACTCCAAACCGTCCCGACTGTTTAAGCGTTCTTGGAATAGCGAGAGAGGTTGCGGCTGTTTTAGGGAAGAGGGTTAATCATCCCGATTACGCGGTATCCGAGGAAGGAGAGGACATCGTAAACCTTGCCTCAGTTGAGGTAATTGACTCGGATGGATGCCCCAGATATTCGTGTCGCGTGATTACCGGCATAACAATTGCTCCCTCGCCTGAATGGCTAAAGAACCGGCTTGAGGCGTCGGGCATAAGGTCAATAAGCAACGTAGTGGATGTCACAAACTTTATCCTTATTGAGCTGGGACAGCCGCTTCATGCGTTTGATTATGATTTAATTGAAGGGAAAAAAATCATCGTAAGGCCTGCAAAGGGAGGGGAATCCATAGAGACCCTTGACGGAATAGAGAGAACCTTAACCCGTGAGGATTTGCTAATATGCGATGCTCAAAAACCCGTTGCGATTGCCGGGGTAATGGGCGCGGCAAACACCGAGATTTCAGAATTGACGAGAAACATTCTCCTTGAGAGCGCATATTTTAACCCTGTAAGGGTAAGGAGAACATCCAGGAGAGCGAATCTGAGGTCTGAGTCGTCTTACAGGTTTGAGAGAGGGATTGACCCGAATGGGGTCGTAAGGGCGCTCAATAGGGCATCTGAGCTTATAAGGGAGCTTTCGGGCGGAAAGGTGGCCAAGGGAAAAATAGACGTGTACCCAAACCCGATTGGGCCAAAAGAATTAAATCTTTCGACGAGGCGCGTAAATTCGGTTCTCGGTGCGGAAATTGAATCCGAAAGGATAAGGCAAATACTCGAAGGGCTTGAGATTAAGGCTCTTAACACTAAAGACGGTGAGATTTCATTCAGGGTCCCGACATTTAGAGTAGACCTTACAAGAGAGATTGATTTAGTAGAAGAGGTGGCAAGGCACTACGGTTACAATTCTATTGCCGCAACACTCCCCGCCGTTCGTATGAAGACAGAAGGAGTAAAAAAAGAAAAAGCGTTTGAAGGCCGGTTAAAGGACGCACTCACGTCCCTTGGATTTCTTGAAGTGATTAACTACAGTTTTGAAGACCCGGAGTTTCTCGGCCTATTCAGTGAGAATGAACCCCTTAGAATCCTGAATCCGCTCACTAAAGAGGGTTCTGTTATGAGAACCAATCTCACTGCGGGGATTTTGAGAAACGTTATCTTTAACCTGAGCCATCAGGTTCGGGATGTAAGGGTATTTGAGATAGGGAGGGTTTTTATCCCCGGAGAAAATAAGCTCCCTCTGGAGATTAGAAAAATCGCCGGGGCGGTGACAGGCAAGAAGCAGGCGGAGCTATGGAACAAGGAAGAATTTGATTTCTTCGACCTCAAGGGTATTTTAGAAAGGGTGTTCGAGGTTTTCTCCATTTCTGAGGGGGTGAGGTTTGAAGAGGCCCCGCAGATCAGATTTCTCCATCCGGGCAAGTCGGCAAAGGCTCTGGTAGGGGGCGAGGAGGCGGGATTTTTTGGAGAACTGCATCCCGAATTTCAGGAAAGGCTGGGAGTTTCAAAAATTGTTTATCTATTCGAGATTGATTTAGATAAACTCTTCTCTTCCCTAAAGGGTGCAGAGAAGAAGTTCCGTCCGCTTCCAAAATTCCCATCCGTAAGGAGAGATATAGCTCTGGTTGTTGGTGAAAACGTGGCTGTCGGAGAGGTTTTAAACGAGATAAAGAAGGTTGAGTCTTCTTTAATTGAGGATGTAAATGTATTCGACGTATTTAAAGGCGAGCCTGTGGGTAAGGGGAAAAAGAGCATAGCCGTATCCATGATTCTCAGAGCATCGGATAAAACCCTCACGGATGAAGAGGCGAATGGGGCTCAAGCGAAAGCGTTAAAGCGACTGGAATCGGCTCTTGGAGCGAAGTTGCGTAAAATATAAAAAGAGAGGAAAAAGGGATGACAAAAAAAGAGCTTGCCGATGTAATCCATACAAAGATCGGGCTTTCGAAGAGAGAAGCGGCTGAGATTGTTGAGTTTTTCTTTGAGATAGTCAAAGAAAAACTCAATAGCGGAGAGGGGATTAAGATTCCCAACTTCGGGAGCTTTCGGGTTCAGAGTAGAAAGTCGAGAAAGGGAAGAAACCCAGCCACAGGAGAGACTATAGAGATCGTTGAGAGAAAAGCCATTGTGTTTAAGCCCAGCAAATTTCTCCGCAACGCCCTAAATAAAAAACTATCCGATGGATGAAACGCATTGCTCAGTCTCTCAGGCGGAATTTCCTTGCAGGGCTTCTCGTTACTATCCCCTTTGGACTCACGATATTCATACTCTTTAAACTCGGCAAATGGATTATCGGACTTATAAGCGCCGCTCCCACTAGATTTCTAATAAAACCGCTTTCCGAGCTTCCTCCTCTCTTATTTCAATTTGCCACCTTTGCAATAGGCATTGCGGGAACAATACTGATTGTTCTTATCGCAGGGGCGATTGCAAGAAATTTTATAGGTCGAAAACTCCTCAGCTTTGGTGAAGGGCTGATTTCAAGGATTCCACTGGCAAGAACCATTTATACGGCGACTAAACAGATAGTTGAGACGCTTTTTCTCGGCACCGGATTTAAGGGCATAAGCCGTGTCGTGATGTTTGAGTATCCAAGGAAGGGGATATATTCAATAGGATTTGTAACAGGGGTTCTACAGCGCACAGAGTCCGGAAAACGACTTTTAGGGGTATTTCTTCCCACGGCTTTTAACCCGACCGGCGGATATTATATTATGATTCCCGAAGACGAGGTTAAAGAGCTTCCAATAAGCGTTGAGGACGCATTCAGGATTATAATTTCGGGAGGACTCGCATCTAATCAAAGTGAGAGCGCTGGACTTAACGAGAAGGACAATAAAGCGGTTTAACATGCTCTCCCCTTGCGAGACGGTTGTCGTGGGGGTTTCGGGGGGAGCGGACTCGCTTGGATTGCTCTATATTCTAGTCGAGCTTGAAGAATATAATCTGAAGCTCATCGTTTCCCACCTAGATCACGGAATAAGACATGAGGAAGGAAAGAGGGATGCTGAATTTGTAGGGGAAATTGCAAAGAGGCTAAACCTTCCATTTGAACTCAAAGAAGTGAACACGCCTGAGTTTAAAAAAAGCTCGAATCTCTCACTCGAAGAAGCCGCGAGAATTCTTAGATACGAGTTCTTTAAAGAGGTTCTGCATAAATACGGAGCGCAAAAGGTCGCAACCGCACACACGCTGGACGACCAGGCCGAAACCGTTTTTATGAGGCTCATAAGGGGAAGCGGAGCGCTGGGGCTTTCAGGAATTCCTCCCGTATCGGAAGGCTATATAATAAGGCCGTTGATCGAAACGCCCCGGTCCGAGATTGAAGAATACCTGGGGGTAAAAGGTGTTGAATGGGTTGAAGACTCGACAAACTGGGCAATGGATTTTCTTAGGAATAGAATCAGGCACGAACTTATTCCAGAGCTTCAAGAGTACAACCCAAGGATTAGAGAAGCGCTCTCCAAGACTGCAAGTATACTCAGGGTTGAAGAGGATTTTATAACGAGCAGGGCGAAAAATTGGTTTGAGTATGTGTTTGGGTCTGCGGGCGAAGGTGAACTGGTTGGCAATATATCTCACTATAAACTTATTCCAGAGGCGCTGAGACCCGCGTTTTTAAGGATGGCGATAGAGAAATTAAAGGGGAATTTAAGAAAAATCTCATTCAGCCATGTAGATTCCATAGATGAGCTTCTTCTCTCCGAGACCCCGTCGGGAGAAATTTCTCTTCCCGATGGGATCGTGATGGCAAAGGGTTACGACCTCTTTTTGATCTCTCGAAGATCGGAACTAAGACGTGAATTCTCATACGCAATTCTATCCCCCAGCAAATGGAGTTTTCCCGAATTCGAATGTGAGGTTGAGATCGCCGAGGCGGAATCGTTGAGTAATGATAGGTTCATCGGAATGTTTGATGCCGGTTCGGTTGAGTTTCCGATTGCGGTAAGGAACTCTCGTCCGGGGGACAGGTTTATCCCGCTTGGGATGAAAACGCCCAAGAGGTTGAAGCGGTTTTTTATTGACGAAAAAATCCCCAGATTTCTGAGAAATCGAATCCCGATATTCTTTAGCAGGGGCGAGATTATGTGGATTGGAGGGATGAGAATAGACGAGAGGTTTAAGCTGAAAGGGGAAAAGGCGGTGAAAATCAGGTTGGTCAGGCCGAGGTGGTAGAGAATAATGGTGAGAGAATCTCAAGCCCCGGCCCTCCTTCTTTTATAAACTCAACCATAACGAGTTCTGCTTTTCCTTTCGGGTTTGGGTGAACAAACTGTGTCCTCTTGGGTTCAAGCCGTTTTCTCTTGGATTTTATAATGAGTTCTCCAAATCTCGTGGCCGGATAAACACAAGCACCCCGCTTTAGAGGTTTGAGTAAATACCTCATCGCTTCCAAAACATCGTTCATATCGCAGAGGATCTCATGCCTTGCCAGTGCCTTTTGAGACGCAGGGCTTATGAGTCCCGATCTGGTTTCTACATAAGGGGGATTGGTTATAACATAATCAAAGGAGTTTGGCGGGAAAAGGGACTTAACCTTTCTTATATCGCCCTCGACAATTTCGATTTTTTCTTCAAGGCCGTTGAGCCTTGCGCTTTTTCTCGAAAGTTCTGCAAGCTCTTTTTGAATCTCAACCCCGACGATTCTCCTCCCAAGCCCTCTTTGAGCCAGAATAAGAGCTATAACACCGCAGCCTGTTCCAAGCTCAATAACCTCGTCATTCTTTTTTACATCAGCAAAATCTACAAGTTGAAGAGAGTCCTGAGAATATCTGTACCCATGCTTTTTCTGTATAATTTTAAGCCCGTACGGGCCGTCCAGGGTTTCATCTTCTTCTATTTCTGATTCTAAATTCATGACAGAATTGTATTATACCAATTACACAAACTAATGGTGAATTAAGAATGAATTGTCATTGCGAACGAGGTGAAGCAATCCCGTCTTTGAGATTGCTTCGGCTGATTAAGCTGGCCTCGCAATGACAATTCCGATGAATAAGAGGAATTGGACGCCGTCTCTCTTGAGCTATGGCGTCCATAAGCACAGTTGCGATGATCAAGAGCAACTGGATGCCATAATCTATTAGCAATAGGTAAGTATGACCGAAAGCTCTTGTTCATCGCTTCCGTCCTATTCGTCGCTTATGTTTTCGCAATGACGGTCTCTGCGCTAGAAGAATTTAAAATTGATATTATACACTTTCGGCAAAAAGGTGATAGATTAAAGTTTCTTATTTAGCATACTAGAGATAGCACGCTTTAATTCGGGGACATCACGCTGGATAATCTCCCAGATCCTTTGGAGATCAACACCAAGATAATTATGAACAAGCACATTACGGGAGGATATGATACGCTTCCACTCAACTTCAGGACGGGTGGCCTTCAAAGCCTCTGAGAGGCGCTGCACTGATTCGGTCATAGTTTGAAGATTTCTCAGCACAGCATCCTGAAGCGTGTAGGAAGCCATAAACCGATCGCGCCCCGCAGCTATGTTCTCCTTAATATGCCGGATACGCTCCATGATATGGCGCAGGTAGACAGTATCATCTCTCATAAAGGTGTGGCTTCCCGAAGTACATAGTCACGAATGTTAGGATTGAGTGCCTTCTCTGTAACTACCTCAACCCGGCGGCCCAGAAGGTCTTCAAGTTCAAGGATAAGACCAGCCGGAAACCACGAACTCGTGTTTGAACCGGCATCAATGAGCAAATCAATATCACTATCTGGCCCTGCATCGCCGCGTGCCACAGAGCCAAAGACACGAATGTTGTATGCACCGTGTTTAGCAGCAATGCGCTTGATTTCGTCACGTTTTTCACCAAGAACCTGCTCTATAGTCATGGATTATCCATTCTAAATTATACTCAATGGATTCACGTATATTCTTTTCTACATACTTCTTCAACCCAAATAATGCGCGAAGAGGATAGTTAATGTTGGAGTTTATTCCACCTTTCCTTGAATTTACTGATACTTACGGGTATAAAGCAGAAAGAATCAACGAAATCAGGGGGTCACATAAAAAGTGAAATCTCAATTTGATTACTCTTCTTCACAGAAACTACAATCTTATAAAGATATTCGAGTTGAGTTTACAGGGAAAAACCTGACCAAATTCGGTGGGATTCCCATTTTGAGAAAATTTCTTATACGGCTTGGAGTTAAAGAAGGGCTTGAAAGTGCTATACCAATTCAGAAGAGGAAGGGTAAGTTTCCAGTAGGAGAAATGATGGTATCCCTTCTTTATGCTGTAATCCTTGACTTGAAGAGACAGAGTGACACTCTGATGCTCAGGCTCGATAAGGTATTCCAAAAGATAGCTGGATTAGATGATTATCCCGTACAGAGTACAATCAGCAGATTTCTAAAGAGATTCAGAGTTGATACAGCAAAGGGAATAGCTAATTTGAACCACTCTCTGCTAATGAAAGCAAGGAGGGACTTTGAGGGGTGGTATAAGATTACATTGGATTTAGATTCCCACGTAAGGACAGCTTATGGACACCAACAAAGAGCATCGGTGGGGTACAATCCAAAGAAACCAGGTAGACCAAGTTTTCATCCCTTATTTTGCTTTATCGGAGAAACCAGAGATTTTCTTCATGGAATCTTCCGTACAGGAAAGGCTCATAGTTGTCGTGGGGTGAAAAGGTTTGTTGATGAGTGTCTGAAGAAGATTCCAGAGGGTATTAGGGAAATCCTTCTTCGAGCAGACAGTGGATTTTATGATGGTGATTTTCTGAACTATCTTGAGATGAGAAGGATTCTGTATGCGATAGTAGTGAAGCTATATCCATGGATTCAGATGGAGCTTATAGGGCTTCACTATAGAGATATAGGTGGGGAAGTATCTGTTAGTGAAATGATGTATACAGGAATAGGATGGAAGAAGCCTAGACGAATGGTAGTTATAAGAGAGCAACAGAAACCCCAAAGATCCAAGAAGGAACCTACGCTATTTGAACTTATGGGTTACAGCTATCAGGTCATCGTGACAAATATAGAAGAGATGCCACCAGAGGAAGTGTGGCGGTTCTATAATGGGAGAGCCAATGTGGAGAACATGATAAAAGAAGGCATATTGAATTACTCACTGGATATGAACATCTCTCATTATTATGGAGCCAATGTAGCTCACTTTCATTTGGTGATGCTTGCATATAATTTGATGAATCTATTTATAGAACTTGTGTTAGAGCAAAAAGATAAGAAACGAATGGGCAAGTGGATAAGGCAGAGGGTTTTGTTAATAGCAGGAAAGCTGGTGAGCAGTGGTAGAAGACTTG
>JBLNAE010000304.1:0-8521 GCA_050259195.1 Ignavibacteriales bacterium | reverse complement strand
CTAATTCCCTCTGGAATCTTCTTCAGACATTCATCAACAAACCTTTTCACCCCACGACAACTAGGAGCCTTTCCTGTACGGAAGATTCCATGAAGAAAATCTCTGGTTTCTCCGATAAAGCAAAATAATGGATGAAAACTTGGTCTGCCTGGTTTCTTTGGATTGTACCCCACTGATGCTCTCTGATGGTGCCCATAGGCAGTCCTCACATGGGAATCTAAATCCAGTGTAACCTTATGCCAATCCTCAAAGCCTCTCCTCGCTTTCATTATCAGGGAGTGGTTCACATTAGCTATTCCCTTTGCCGTATCAACTCTGAATCTCTTTAGAAATCTGCTGATTGTGCTCTGTACTGGGTAATCATCCAGTCCGGCTATCTTTTGGAATGACTTATCGAGCCTAAGCATTAGGGTGTCACTTTGTCTCCTTATATCAAGTATTACAGCATAAAGAAGGGATACCATCATTTCTCCTACTGGAAACTTACTCTTTCTCTTCTGAATTGGTATAGCACTTTCAAGCCCTTCTTTAACTCCAAGCCGTATAAGAAATTTTCTTAAAATGGGAATCCCACCGAATTTGGTCAGGTTTTTCCCTGTAAATTCAACTTGAATATCTTTATAAGATTGTAGTGTATGTGAAGAAGAGTAATCAAATTGAGATTTCACTTTTTATGTGACCCCCTTATTTCGTTGATTCTTTCTGCTTTATACCCGTAAGTATCAGTAAGTTTAAGGAAAGGTGGAATAAACTCCAACATTAACTATCCTCTTCGCGCATTATTTGGGTTAATATTATAGAATTATTACAGTTGTAATTGTTCTAAAGCAAAAGTCAAGGGCGGAGGGTACTTTTTAAGACGAAGGCTTTAGGCCGGAAGAAAACTCGGCTTTGTCAAATACATTATCATATATCTAAAGACTATTTCAATGAATAGAATCAGATGTTGTTTAGCGGTATTGGAGCTGATTTTGAGGTTTAAAGAGCGCAGGCGATAATAAAATAGAAAACATTACGATTATAAAGTAGAATTAATTATGGTTCTCATCAATTACAAAAACCTTCTAGTTTAGAGCTTAAGAATTATCTCGAATATTGATGAGTTGATATGAAAAAGAGCTGCTAGTAGGTGGAAATTCATCTATAGAAATAGAGCACGAAGAGGGGATGATTATGATTAACATATGTGTCATAGGTTGTGGCCAGTGGGGATCTAATCATATCAGGAACTTTTCAAACTTGCCTGGTTCCCAAGTGGTGGCAGTAGCCGACCTAGATGAAAACCGCTTAAAACAAATCTCAAAGCAATACCCTAATGCCACTATACAAAGGAACTATATAAGGTTGCTCGAAAAAGAGGACATAGATGCCATTGTTGTGGCGACCCCTACAAAGAGTCATTACAAGATCACTAGAGATGCCTTGGAGGCGGGTAAGCATGTACTGTGTGAAAAGCCCTTATGTCAAACTGTTGAAGAAGGCGAAGAAATCGTAGCGCTGGCCGAGAAAAAGGGGTTAATACTTATGGTAGGTCATGTCTTTCTATTTAACCCAGGAATTCTCAAATTAAAACAGATGTTAGGAGATATAGGTAAAATCTACTACCTTTCAGCTACACGCACAAATCTCGGACCTATAAGAAGCGACGTTAATTCCGTTCATGATCTGGCATCGCATGATATATCTATTTTCAATTTTTTACTCGATTCATTGCCCCTTGAAGTCTCGGCTGTTGGAATGTCCTTTCTGCAGAAGGGTGTCGAAGATGTTAGCTTCATCTCTATGAAATATCCCAATGATATTCTTACCAATATCGAGGTCAGTTGGCTCAATCCAAAGAAAGTCAGGCAAATTACAATTGTAGGGGATGAAAAAATGGCCACATGGGACGATTTAGCAAATATAGGTCCTGTAATGGTTTTTGATAAGGGGGTTCTTAAGGAATCCTACTATAAGGACTATGGCGAGTTCCAACTGCTTGCACGTGAAGGTGATGCCGTTATCCCCAGAGTGAGAATGGAGGAGCCTCTTAGAATCCAAGCTGAGTATTTTCTTTCATGCCTTGAGAAGGGGTTTATCGAGATTAGCGATGGAAGAAGTGGGTTAAACGTGATTCGAGTAATTACAGCAGCGATAAAGTCAATTTCAATGGGTGGTCATCCTGTTCAGGTAGAGTATTGACAAGGTGACAAGTTATTTCAAGCATCCGATGGCGTTGGTTGAGAGCGATGAGGTTGGTGAAGGGACCAGAGTCTGGGCTTTTGCACATATAATGAAAGGAGCCAAGGTCGGGCGAAACTGTAATATCGGCGATCACTGCTTTATCGAATCTGGGGCTGTGGTGGGTGACAATGTTACTATAAAGAACGGCGTATCGGTTTGGAATAAGGTGAAAATAGAGAACAATGTATTCCTCGGTCCGAACGTAGTGTTAACAAATGATCCGCTTCCCCGAAGTAGAAACAAGGACTGGGTTCCTATGGAAACAATAATAAGAGAAGGAGCGACTGTAGGCGCGAATGCTACAATAATTTGCGGGATAGAAATTGGCACTTATTGCATGATAGGTGCCGGAGGGGTAGTGTCGCGTAGCGTTCCTCCCTACGCTCTTGTTTATGGTAATCCCACGCGCACTAAAGGATATATCTGCCAATGTGCAAGAAAGCTCACCTTTAATGGTAATAAAGCTAGATGCACAAATTGTAATAAAAGATATGTAAAAAGGGACGAAGTGGTATCACATGTCGGCCCAATCTGAGGTCGCACTGTTTGAGGAAGAATAAACATCACTCAAGATTGGCTTAACAAATACGAGCTTGAGCTATAGGCCTTCAACTTCGCCTAAAGAGGCTTCGACGATAAGAATGTATGTTCCTGAAGGGGTTTAGGCGTGCTAAAATGGAACAAACGGGGTATAAGGGTGTATCATCGGGCTGTTATTTATCTTGATCTTAGAGTGGGTGAAAAGTAAGTAATTGATTGACGATGAGTCGTAAGTTACTAAAGCAAAAGTATACAATATTAGGCATTTCTTTAAGCATCATTTTTATATACTTGGCCTTTAGAGAAATAGATATAAGAGCTTTAGGGATCAGGTTAAAAACAGCGGATTTAACATACGTTTTTCTAACATTCTTGCCACTATCTGTAAGCTATATCGCAAGAACCTTCCTTTGGCGAAGAGTTATTTCAAACTTTAGAGAAGTGAATTTCTCGAATGCTTTTTCGGCTCTGATGATAGGGTTTTTTGCAAACAACATACTGCTAGGGAGAATCGGGGAATTCGTGCGGGCATACGTACTTGGAAATAAAGAAAATTTGGAGAAGACATTTATACTTGGAACAATCGTAATTGAAAGGTTATCTGATATATTTACGCTACTTTTACTTCTCGTGCTCTCTACGTTTATGTTTCCGATACCAATATGGGCTAAACACATGGTACTTACAACGGTTGTAGTTTTCCTGATTATTTTAGCAGTAGCGTATTTAGTTCTTTTAAAACGGAACCCATTCCTGGAGAAACTTGAGAATAAGCTTTTTTTTCTATCAAATCCAAAGAGGCAGTTTGTAATTACAAATTTGGGTTCTTTCATCTCAGGTCTAGAGATTTTAAAAAAACCGAGATTTATTTTAACGGTTTTTACCCTCTCTTTGCTTATATGGTTATTTGTGTCTATATCCGTGTTTTTTACCCTTAAGTCCGTAAATATAAATATTCCAAACTATGGGGTGCTTTTTGTACTGTCAGCTGTAAGTCTGGGTTTAATTATCCCCTCTTCTCCCGGATACCTTGGCACATACCAGTTCCTGTGCGTAGTCGCCCTTTCCACGTTTTCCGTAAGCAAAGAGGCGGCTTTGAGCTTTTCTATAATTCATCATGTATCGTGGTACTTACCCTCAACCCTTCTAGGGCTGGTCTTTTTATGGAAGGAGAACCTGAATCTGGCTAAACTAAGGACAATTAAGGAGATAGGGCGGGGATGACTATACCGCTTGTGGATCTAAAGGCTCAATTTCGTTCTATAGAAGAGGAAATAAAAGGAGCCATATCCAGGGTGGTCGAAAATACGGCTTTTATTCTTGGCAAAGAGATGGAACTCTTTGAGCAAGAATTTTCTCTATATACTGGAGCTAAATTTGTGGTGGGAGTAGGGTCCGGGACGGATGCCCTGCATTTAGCCCTGCGAGCCTTGGGCGTCGGCCAGGGAGATGAGGTGATTACCACTCCAAATTCCTTTATCGCCACAGCCTTGGCGGTATCTTATGTCGGTGCGAAACCCATTTTCGTAGATATAGAGCCTGACACATACAACATAGATCCATCTAAGATTGAAGAGGCTATTACAAGCAGGACAAGGGCAATTATTCCAGTTCATCTCTATGGACACCCGGCTGATATAGATCTAGTTATGGATGTAGCCAGGAGCCATGACTTAAAGGTAGTTGAAGATGCATGCCAATCCCATGGAGCCGAGTATAAGGGCAAAAAGACCGGGTCTATAGGGGATATAGGGTGTTTCAGTTTCTATCCTGGTAAAAACCTCGGTGCCTATGGCGATGGAGGTGCAATTACTACGAATGATAGAGCAGTTGCTGAAAGGATAAAAATGCTGAGGAACTATGGGGAAGGTCAGAAATATTATCACGAATCTAAAGGGTTCAATAGCCGATTGGATGCCATTCAAGCAGCGGTGCTTAGGGTTAAATTACTCAAATTGGATGCATGGAATGAAGGAAGAAGGAGGAATGCCGGGCTATATAACAAACTTTTGGGGAACTTAGATATTATGCCGCCCATTGAGAGAGATTATGCCAAGCACGTTTATCACCTATACGTCATACACGTTTCTAGAAGAGATGATCTCCTCGGTTATCTGAAATCAAAGGGGATTTACGCTGGCATCCACTACCCGATTCCAATACATCTTCAGAAGGCGTATGTTGATTTAGATTATAGTTCCGGAGCCTTCCCGATAACAGAGAGATATGCGGGGGAGATTATCTCTCTTCCCATGTTTCCTGAACTGACAGAGGAGCAGATAGGGTATGTAGCTTCTGAGATTAAAAAATTCCTATCTAAGATTTCATAATTGAGCAGGGTTATGGTTTTCGCTACATGTATGAATAGAGGGCATGGTAACTATTTTTGAATGCACTACTATTTGGTAGAAACAAATGTAATTGGGCAAGCACTGTATGTTGTCAAGTCTGAGTATTGTTATACCCGCCTACAATGAGGAGCCCAATCTGCGTATCGCAGTTGAGGATATTGTCTCTGTGCTGCCCAAGGTTGCCGCAGCATATGAGATTATTATCGTGAACGATGGAAGCCAAGATACGACGGGCCTGATTGCGGAGGAATTGGCCCGACAGTATAGCTTCATTCGGGTTATCCACCATTTTCAGAACATTGGATTCGGCGGAGGCATTCGCACGGGTTTGAAAGAGGCTCGCAGCGAGTATGTGATGTTCATTCCTGCTGACCGTCAATTTTCTCCTCAGGACATTTTGAACTATCTTCCGTATACAAATGAGGCAGATATTGTCTTAGGCATACGGCTCAGGCGTAAGGACCCGCTTTTGCGTAAAATAAACACGATTGCCTTGCGGGTCGCTATGTTTCTGCTTTTCCGCATAACCCTAAGGGATATCAACTGGGTGAAGCTCTTCCGTCGCTCTTTCATTTGCGATATTCCCCTGAGCTCTAAAGGTATAGGAATAGATGCCGAGTTGATAGTCAAGGCGAAGCGGCGCGGGGCGCGTTTTAGAGAAGTGCCTGTTGGGTACTTTGCTCGGATGGCAGGGCAGGCAACCTCGTGCCGCCCTAAAGCCATTGTGGACGCACTTATTGAGCTCGTCAAACTGCGCCTGGGGGTTTTGGGCTAAGATCAGCCTTTGCCTTTTTTCAACCCTTGTATAACTAGGAAGCCCATTAGCCCAGTGACAAATAAGGTGAAAAGAAGAATACCAGTATAGAATGGATAATCTACATACTTAAGTGTTACTTGCCTTGTTCTCGGTGGAATGTTGATCGTAATCGGAGCTTCATTTGGGTTAATCTTGCCGATATTAATTCCATTAATGTAGATTTGAAACTGGGGTAAGGGAGCAACGTTGATTATAATAGTCCGGGCTGAGCTATTATCCGGATAGAGACTGACCTCATTAATACCAAAGTCAAATTTTAGCGGCTCCTCTTTATTGTCACGGTAATATACCAGTGGCAGTGAGCGGGTGTTTTCATACATAAGGATATCATTATCTCTATACTTTAAATTGAGTTGATCGAAACGGTTCAATCGAGAGCGGTTGTAAGAGTTATCTGTTGTAATTAAATACCTTACACTCCATGAACTCAGATAATTCAGCAATTCCTCAGAAAGAGGACCGTTAAAGATGCTATTGTAATTTAAACCCAAACTTAGCTTGCTGTTTTGTTTAGAAATTAGCGAATCGTAGCCGCCGAAATGGAAGTAATCAAACAAGGTGGCAAAGGAAAAAGTACAGTATTTGTAGAGTCCTTTTGGATCTGCACTATTTACCCAGAATGTAAAGATTCTGCCGGCCTTTTTAGAGATATATTTTTCAAGGTAATTCTTTGGTGGATTATCAATCCGGACAAGACTAAATACATTCCTGGACTCTGATTTTTTCCAGAGTACTAAGCAGTTTAATCCGACTGCCAGTATCATTATCAGAAATACTATTGCTCTTATCCATTTTCTATCTTGCTGAATTAGATTATTCACAATTCCGGCAACGCCAATTGTGCCAAAGAAGAGAAAAAAAAGAAAATACTTAAACGGCCACCGAAAGATATTAAAACCAGGGATATGGTAGAAAACTGCGTAAAGTCTGGTTGAAAACACAAGAGCAATGCTTGCGGCCAGAACACACGTCAAAATTTTGTAATTCTCCTTGAACTTCTTAATTAGGACCGGAGATAAAAGCAAGAGATTTACAAAGCCGAAGTAAAAAATCTCCGAACCTGCGCTCCATATGACATCCTTTCGAAAATTAAAAAACTGATTTGCTTTAATAAAATCATCCCATGACATTGCATTGAAAATAAAATCATTAAAAGGAATTCTGGTTGATCGGTAATCGGATTGATGTTGGGCGAAGAACATCGGCAAAAGCAGAGGTGCAATGAGGCAGAAGAAAAAAAATGCTGAGGATATGTAGGCTCTGGGAAATCTCTTCAAATATTCCTTATACGAATTTGAAATGAAGAGCTTGGATATCGATAATAGAAGAATATAAATGACCTCAAATAAAATCATCATAAATACATACTGCACATACCCTTGATAAAAAAAAGCAGATTTTAAAAGTGCCAGATAAAGAGCATTTTTAGTCTTCGGTTCGTCTATAAGTTTATTCAGTAACAAAAAATTAAACGGCAGATAGGTAGCGGCGTAACTGACAAACACCCAAGATCGCGATACAATAGAGATAAATGGCATTGTGATCCACATTAGACTCCCCAGAAAGCAGACTGCGGGTGACAAATGAAATCTCCTTAGGAGCAGAAACATGCCGATGCTGGATGCGACCAAGTGGATAAAAACTAGAATATCAATAGTACAAAAAATATTGCCCGTTGTAGTTTTAGATAAAAACACCGATATATATACCGGCAGGTAAAAAACTCCAGTTAGTCCTTGAGCCAGAAAGGTATGTCCCAGATATTGATGAAAATTGATCAGTGGTATAGCCTTATAATTGATCATAGCATTCCAGTCATAAGAGTAAACGGGGAGAAAAGAGTCGGCATTATCATCGTATAGAAAGTAATTAGGTTCGCGAATCTCCAGGCATAGTAGATTAAGAAAGACAATAGATACCAACATTATGATTAGAATGATGGAACGATTTTGAATATTAAAAGTGATGTCGTTTATAGTTCGATTCATATTAATTTGATAAAAGGATTGGTGTTAACCCTATGGCGAACCTAAATATCTAAATTCTAAAACTTATGAATATTTCAGCTTTAATGAATGTGTAAAAATAGTACAATATAGGTAACTTATGGTCAATGAGAAAAGGAATTTGGATTTACTAGAAGCGCGGCACCTGTTTTATGAGATGAATTCTACTTACCCAGAGAAAGTGGATAAACTTGGAACAGGGATCATTTCAATCTGGCTCCCTCTCTTTTAGGTTTATAAAATATTGGAAGGAAAATATTATGGATTTAGGAAACAGAATAAAAATTCTCAAAGGCGACATTACGGATATGGATGTAGATGCGGTTGTAAATGCCGCAAATACGGAACTACTTCTTGGCAGCGGGGTTGCCGGAGCCATAAGAAAAAAGGGCGGAGATTCAATTCAAAAGGAATGCGACAGGATTGGCTCAATATCTCTAGGAGAAGCGGCTATTACGGGAGGGGGAAACCTTAAATCGAGGTTTGTGATTCATGCTGCGGCGATGCACATCGGCGGCTCTGTAACCGAAGAATCATTGAGAGTTGCTACTAAAAACAGCCTTATGAGAGCAGATGAAAAGGGA
>JBLNAE010000303.1:0-3446 GCA_050259195.1 Ignavibacteriales bacterium | reverse complement strand
GCTTGGAATCGGCATCCTCGCCTATGGTGCACTTTCACGCGGTCTGCTTTCGGGAACAATCACAAACCCGTCCAAACTCGAGGTCACGGATTTCCGGCGTCATCTTCCGCGTTTTGAAGAGGCAAATCTCGAAAAGAATATGCGCCTAGTTGATGGATTGCGTGCATTCGCAAACGAAAAAGGGATCACGCTTTCTCAACTCTGCATTGCGTGGGTGATGACCCAGGGAAAAGACATCGTTACTCTCGTTGGGACGAAGCGACGGAGGTATCTTGCAGAAAACCTTCAATCTGCTAGCGTTCAGCTTACGAAAGAAGACCTGGTTCGGATCGATAGAATTGTTCCCGTGAATCGGTCGCTGGGCTTCGTTATCCGGCTGAACACATGGCCATGGTAGCGAACCGTTAATCAGGTATACAGGCTTGAAGGAGAACTGTTATGAGCCACACTTACCCTGCTTATATAGTGTAAGCTCAGGAATTTTGAAGATTCCAAGCTTTTGACAGCAACATTCATGTAAGCTACGCTGAGGATGTATGTAAAATAATAATATGTCTCCGTCAGGCATACAATCAGGGAAAGGAGAGGCCAAGGTGAAATCCTATAGCTTCAAAGTAGTTTTTGAAGACGACTTCTTTGAAGATGGTACCCCTGCATACAGGGCGTATGTCCCTATTCTCGAAGAAAAAGGAGCTTCTACATGGGGTAAAACCAAAGAAGAGGCACTCCATAATATCCAAGAGGTCGTAGAGATGGTGGTTGAGGATATGAAAGAAGTAGGTGAGCCAATCCCTGAAGAACCCAAAGATGAAGTGTTGGTTTTCTCAGAGCCCAGGGTCAGCGTTACTCTGTAATACATGTCTATTGATTATTCCCGCCTTCGTTCTCTCACTGCAAAAGAACTCATTACCTTAGGGAGATTCAGTTGGATGACGGTCATGTCTTAACCAACCATCCCTTGAGAAAAAAGATGGTTGAATGGGAACGTAGGGTCGATTCTATCGGTAGTTATCTTCCATCCAAAGCCCGATTCGGAATAACCTTTGACTTGGGTTCTTATAGCACTACTTGCCGATGGTTATCCTGTAAGAAATTATCGTTACGCCCTGATAACTCAAACCGCAAAAAAGGGAATTAATTTATCCGTAAATAACGAGAGTCTCTAAATCCAAGGGGAAAGATAAGTGTAAATATAATCCATCGCTATTCACGGTGAAATTTGCAGCTATTTTCGTTTATAGGGTATGAAATTCTAAAGATCTATATTCCCCAGGTGCATAAATCGGTAGATCCATCTTTAAGGATCTATTGTTGAGAGAGACAATAGGCCAGATAAACACTGAATGGGGAAGGTAAAGTGTTAGGATTGGGACAACAGGGATACAGCAATCACGGAGGATGCGCCAGTCGAAGAAACCTTATCGGTTTACAATCAGTTGGAGAGAGATACCTGCGGTTAAATCCTCATGTCCTTTATAATCTATAGATCTTGGTTCAATTTGGTCGGCGAAACGACTAACGCTCTCTAAATTTAGATAATAGGTATCACATCCTGTGATTCTTGTCCCACATACCCTTTCCCCACATTACAAAATACCAATAGCCGTAAGCTATAATTAATGCAGAGTAATTTACAGCCATAAATATCGGATTGCTCCAAGGTATCACTTCCAGATGAACATTGGGATAGAATGGCCATAAAAAATGAGGAGGGAAAAAACTCTTATGGCTAAAGATGTCTATAATGATATGGATAAACCATCCAGACATCGGCCAATAGACTTTCTCCAGAATTACCCACACTGCGAGAAATATAGCAAAAAATAATGGAAGACTATAAAGAATGTGGTGTAAGGTATAGAGCCATGGCGGTATATGTATACGATAATATGCCTTGCCTCCCCAGATATGACCAAACTTAAAGAAATTAAAAACCATAACAATACCGAAGCTGAAGAAATCAGGGAAATCACTCCAGAAAACTATTTCAATAATTTCACGGAGTGAACGTTTGCGCCTTTGAACGCTCTTGAAGATAGCATTTGTCCATAGGGCGTGTGCAAATATGTCCATTAATTAAAAAGCTGAAAGTCATACATTGTTAAGAATGCAGATCGAGCATTTGGGTTCACAAGCTGAGTTTTATTATGACTCAAGGAATCATTGTATTTCAGGCCAGAGGCAAGCAGCCATTTCTTTTATGGGAATGGGCAGTTGGAGAATTAATTTTCTTTGACAAGAAGGAGATTGAATTGGTATTTTTAAATTTTGCTTGCACTATTTTTTCATAGAAGGTTATTCTTTTTGAGATAATGGGAATAGAAAAGCTTTGTGCATAAATGGGGCAAATATTACCATTTACCATCGAAAACTATTTCTAGGAGGTATGAGTATGAATGCGAATACTAACACAAAACTGCGTTTTGGTTTGTGGTACGACTTTCGTAATCCTCCTCAGTGGAGACGTCCCTACACACACATCTATGGTGAGACCTTTGAGCAAATTGTCTGGGCGGAGCAGCATGGCTTCGATGATGTCTGGCTCCAGGAACACCACTTCCACGAGGATGGTTTCTCATCGTCGGTGTTACCAATTGCGGCGGCCATCGCAGCACGAACCAAGACAATTCATATCGGCACTGCTGTTTTGCTTTTACCCCTTCATAATCCTGTTCGCGTGGCGGAGGACGGTGCTACGATCGACATCATCTCGGAAGGCCGCTTCCAGCTCGGGGTAGGAAACGGTTACAAGGTCGAAGAGTTCGAGAGCTTCGCCATCCCCAGAAAAGAGCGTGGTGGGCGTACCACTGAGGGGTTAGAAATCATCCGTCGTCTTTGGGAAGGCGAGACACTCACCTTCAAAGGCAAATATTACCAGGTCAACCATGCTAAACTCGCCCCTGAGCCTGTCCAGAAACCCCGGCCACCCTTGTGGGTTGGAGGATTTAGCCCCGCCGGGGTTCGACGTGCCGCGAAGTACGGGGATGGATTTCTGGGCGCTGGGCCACTTAAAGAACTCTACGACCACTACATCATTGAATTACAGAAACTAGGCAAGCCGATAACCAACCTGTGGCTCGCTGGTGGGTATTTCTGGTTGATCGCTTCAACCGATCCTGAGAAGACCTGGCACGAAGCCGTAGAGCATGTACTTTATCAACTGAACGGTTACGCAGCATGGTTTGAAAAGGCAGGGATGCCCTTACTTCCACGCATCCGTGATGCGAGACACCTCCGAGAGCTGGGTCTGTTTAACGTGGTGGATGTCGATACCTGTATCGCAATGATTCGCGCCTATGTGAAAGAGGTGCCGCTGACTCACTATTACTCTTTCACAGTTCCCCCCGGACTCCCAGCGAGTTGGGTGCAACCGCACTTAGAACTGTTCGCCAGCAAAGTGATGCCAGCGTTTCGTTAGCGAAATAGAGATTATATCGGTTGTGGTG
>JBLNAE010000302.1:0-10252 GCA_050259195.1 Ignavibacteriales bacterium | reverse complement strand
TCTTACCTCAGGAAATTCCTTAAATACCGCTTTAGCACTTCTACTCTTGAGTATTCTCACTATCTGCCCAGGAGCATATTTCGGTGGTGCACTAAGAAATATATGTACATGGTCCTCTACTACTACCACCATTGTCTGTATCTCAAACTCATATATTTCTGCTACCTCTCTAAATATCTCCTCTACTCTTTCGGCTATAGCCTCTGTCAGAATCATCATCCTGTACTTTGGTATCCATACAAAATGATATTTAAGGTCATATGCCGCATGAGAGGTTCTATTTACTGGGCTCATACCCAGATTCTATATTCTTTATTGCCCAAAGGGCAACCTGTTTTCATCCCCGTAGTAGAACTATCGGGGTATTCAACAGGCCTTTTAATAAATTCAGGATACAGGATGCAGGATACAGAATACGGGATGGATGTAACTTTCGTGCATCATGTATCATGTATCATTTTATTCGTGTATATTCGTGGCTAGAACCAGTCTCATAAATGGTAGTAACTCCGTATTTTCATAGCTTTTTTTGCGTTCTACCAATATTTATGAGACCGCTTCTAGATTATTTTTTCATCCTTCCAGTATGAGCCTAAAGGGCTGCTCAATTGCTTCGGCCACCCAGCGCAGAAATCGTGCCCCATCGGCGCCATCAATCACGCGATGATCGTAGGAGAGAGATAGCGGCAGCATAAGGCGTGGCTTAAATTGCCCATCGGCAAAGACCGGCTCAACCCTCGATCGGGAGATGCCAAGAACCGCAACCTCCGGCCAATATATAATTGGCGAGAAATATGTACCGCCTATGCCTCCCAGATTACTTATGGTGAATGTGCCACCCTTCATTTCTTCGATTGTAAGCTTCCTGTTTCGTGCCTTTTCCGATACCTGCGCGAGTTCGATAGATAGATCAAGGATGTTTTTCTTATCCACATCCCGTATGACCGGAATCAAAAGACCACGCTCCGTATCCACTGCCACTCTGACGTGAAAGTATTTTTTATAAATAATTTCATTGTTCGCTATGTCTACGCTCGCATTAAACCTAGGAAAGACCCTGAGCGCAGAGGCAACCACCTTGAGGAGAATAGCAGTGACGGTCAGCTTTCCGCCCGCCTCTTCCGCCTTTTTCCCAAAGCTCTTACGCAACTCTTCCAAGCCGGTAATGTCAGCTTTGTCATGTTGTGTCACATGAGGAATAGCCATCCATGCAAACCCTACGCTCTCGGCAGTCTTGCGGCGCACGTTTGTCATAGGCTCGCGCTCTATTTCTCCCCATTTAGAGAAATCGGGAAGCGTTGGTATAGTGGGCGCAGGCGCAGGCTGTGCTTCAGGCTTTGATTCCATTCCTCTCGTGATAACATATCGAACATAATTCTTTATATCCTCTTCAGAAATCCGGCCTCCGGGACCGGAACCAGGAACCTGATTAATGTCAATTCCAAGCTCACGAGCCAGCCTGCGAACAGAGGGTGCAGCGGGAGCCAGTTCACGAGGAGGTTCAGGCTCAGCGCCAATTTTAGGTTTACGACTGAACTCAACAACCTCACCCTGTTGCTCTTTTGGAATGGGCTTCTCCGCAGGCTCTCTTTTCTTTTCCTCTCTATCAATTTCTACCCTCTTCTCATCAATCCATTCCTCCTCCGATTCTTCTTTTTTAGGTTTAGTCTCTTCTTTTTTCGGTTTGGATTTAGGCTCTTCTTTTTTAACCTTGGCTTGGGCCGCCTCCCTTTTTTCTTCCTTGCCCTTAACCTCTTCATCCTCTTTAACTTTAACCCCGGCGTCTTCCACCTTCTTTTCCTCTTTTCCTTCAGCACCTTCATCAATGCTCAGGAGCAATTGCCCCACCTTGATTGTTTGACCCGCCTTCACATGAATTGCCTTAACTACTCCACCGACAGGGGCGGGAACCTCGATTGTAGCCTTGTCCGTTTCAATCTCCATCATCGGCTGGTCTTGGGTAATAACGTCACCCACAGACACCAAAATACTTATCACATCTCCTGATTCAATATCCTCACCAAGCTCAGGAAGCTTAAATTCAGTTACCATAGCTTTAAGACCCTTCCTTCTTAGCATTTAGTCACTAAAGATATAATGCAGGATGGATAATTCATGATACACGAGCGTTACATACATCCTGTGTTCTGTATTCTGTACCCTGTATTCTATTATGAAACCATAGGGTTTGCTTTATCAGGATCAATATCTAAATCCTTTATGGCCTTTTCAACAATCTTTGATTTTATTTTCCCCTCACGAGAGAGAGCCGCTAAAGTAGCCAGGGTGATAAACCTCGGATCAACCTCGAAAAAGTTGCGAAGCGCCCTCCGCGTATCGCTTCTGCCAAATCCATCCGTTCCCAGGGAGACAAGCGGTCTGGGGAGCCACTGAGAGATAGAGTCGGAAAGAGCCTTAACATAATCGGAAGCCGCCACAAAGACGCCCGGCGCATCCTTAACGCATTGAGTGATATATGGAACCTTGAGCGGTTCAGAAGGATGGAGTGTGTTCCAGCGCTCAGCCTCAAGCCCATCGCGATAGAGTTCCTTGTAGCTTGTCACACTCCAGACATCCGCGGCAACATCATACTTCTCTTCCAACAGTTTCTGAGCCTTGAGGGCCTCGTTCAAAATAGTACTGCTTCCAAAGATTTGCGCGTGCAGCTTCGCTTCCCTATTTTCCGAAGCCCTGAATCTGTACATGCCCCTGATAATACCCTCTTTTACACCCTCAGGCATGGGCGGGTGTACATAAGTTTCGTTCATAACAGTCAGATAGTAGAAGATATTTTCCTGTTTCTCGTACATGCGGCTAATGCCATCCCGAATAATAACTGCTATTTCGTATGCAAATGCAGGATCATACGCCTTGATATTTGGAACTGGATAGGCCAAAAGATGGCTGTTCCCGTCCTGGTGCTGAAGCCCTTCGCCCGCGAGTGTCGTCCGACCGGAGGTTCCCCCAATCAGAAACCCACGACAACGCGAATCTCCAGCGGCCCAAATAAGATCACCGATTCTCTGAAACCCAAACATAGAATAAAAGGCGAAAAATGGAATCATGTTTATGCCGTGTGTAGCGTATGACGTTCCCGCCGCGATGAATGAGGAGATAGAACCCGCCTCCGTAATTCCCTCCTCGAGGATTTGTCCGTCCCTTGCCTCTTTGTAATAGAGAAGTGTTTCCTTATCAACCGGGTCGTAGAGCTGTCCGGGGTGGGAATAAATCCCGACCTGGCGGAACAACGCATCCATACCGAATGTCCGCGCCTCGTCTGGGATTATGGGAACAATGAATTTCCCAATCTCCTTGTCTCTAAGGAGCCTTGACAGCAGCCGCACAAAGACCATCGTCGTGGATGCCTCTCGACCTTCAGAGCCTCTATAGAATTCCTCAAACACCTCTTCTGATGGAGCCTTGAGGGGTTCGCATTCCACCCTACGGCTGGGAACATATCCGCCCAGTTCTTGCCTTCGCGCATGAAGGTATTTCATTTCTGGACTGTCATCCGGAGGCTTGTAAAATGGGGCTTCGGCTACGTCCTCATCGGCAATAGGGATGCCGAAACGGGTGCGAAATTCACGCAACTCCTCTTCATTTAATTTTTTCTGCTGATGTGTAATGTTTCTGCCTTCCCCGGCCTCGCCCAATCCGTATCCCTTAATCGTTTTAGCAAGGATGACCGTAGGTGACCCTCTGTGCTCAACCGTGGCCTTGTACGCGGTATAGACCTTTTCAGGATCATGCCCGCCGCGCCTCAACCTTTGGATTTGCTCGTCTGACAAATGTTTCACCATCTCCAAGAGGCGCGGATCGGCGCCAAAGAAGTGGTCGCGAATGTATTTGCCGGATTCGACAACGTACTTCTGGTACTCCCCGTCAACGACCTCCTCCATCCGCTTGACTAGAACATTATCGTGATCCTTGGCAAGAAGCGGGTCCCAATCGCTTCCCCATATAACCTTTATAACATTCCATCCCGCACCCCGAAAAATGGCCTCGAGTTCCTGTATAATCTTGCCGTTTCCACGCACAGGCCCATCCAATCTCTGAAGGTTGCAATTAATCACGAAAATTAAATTGTCCAGTTGTTCCCGCGATGCCAGTGTGATGGCTCCGAGTGTTTCCGGTTCATCCGTTTCTCCGTCCCCCAAGAATGCCCAGACCTTGGCATCAGAAGGCTTCTTGAGTCCCCGGTCTTCGAGATAGCGGTTAAAGCGCGCCTGATAGATTGCCATGATAGGACTCAGCCCCATGGATACAGTTGGGAATTCCCAGAAGTCGGGCATGAGCCAGGGGTGCGGATAGGATGAAAGCCCTCCTCCGGGCTGTAGCTCACGTCGGAAGTTCTCTAACTGCTCCTTAGTCAGACGGCCTTCGAGAAAGGCGCGCGCATAAATCCCCGGGGTGGCATGACCTTGAAAATATATAATATCACCTTCGTGATTTTCAGTCCTTGCGCGGAGAAAGTGGTTGAATGCAACCTCATACAATGTCGCCGCCGATGCATAAGTCGAGATATGCCCTCCAATTCCTTCTTCTGTACGGTTGGCACGCACGACCATCGCCATGGCATTCCAGCGAATGATACTTTTGATGCGCCTCTCAATCTCACGGCTTCCGGGATAAGGAGGCTCTTCCTCAGCGGGGATGGTATTGATGTAGGGCGTATTGGCAGTGAAGGGTAATCTGACTCCCGCCTCCTGAGCATGGATTTGGAGTTGCCTAAGGAGGCGTTTAACCCGCTCGGGGCCGCCCGTTTGCAACACATAATCCAAAGATTCAAGCCATTCCTGGGTCTCCAAGACCTCAATTTCGGAAGCATCTTTATCCACTATGCTGCTCATAACAAATTGACCCCTCTAAACGGCAAGGGTTATTTACAAATACAACCCAGATGGGGAAAGAGAAAGTTCAGATAATACCTATTATTTTAATGAAACACTTCTAAAATTTTAAGGGACGCCAATATCGAAATTTTACAGTGCCGATGTGGTTTAAGCAAGCCGATTTAATTTATCGTACAGATGCCCTTTAATTTTCAAAACCATCAATCTCAGCAAGATCCATTAATTCCATTCCTTGCAAACTCTGTGTCCTCCGTGGCTAATTAATACCAACTACACAAACTAATGGTACATTAAGAATGAATAGCGGTTTCGACCTATGGAGCAAATTCGACCTCATGGGAGAATCTGGATGCCCTTTCCCGTAAGCATATAGCGTCCATAACCTCCTCTTTGTCGGTTATGTGGAAGAAATCGGATGCCATGTACCGCGTGAGCCATTGGCGTCCACCTCTTGCCACTGACGCGATGAATGAGAGCGTCAGGATGCCATAAACCGTAAACCTCTTGACTGAAGACATCCATGAGCTGTCTATTCGTCGCTCATGTTTCGTGAGAGATGTTAAGAGCAATTGGACGCCGTCTCTGTTGAGCTATGGCGTCCATAAGCACAGTTGCGATGATCAAGAGCAACTGAATGCCCTAACTAATTAGCAATAGGTAAGTATGGCCGAAAGCTCTTGTTCATCGCTTCCGTCCTATTCGTCGCTTATGTCCTCGCAATGACAGTCCTTGCTATGCACTATCAAATATTCGAATTGGAATAATTAGCCATTCTAGAGAGACTAAAATGGGGTAATAATCTCCCAATTTGTGTATAATAAATTACTATGGAAAAATTCAATCTTGTCGTAATCGGCTCAGGCCCCGGCGGTTATATCGCTGCAATACGCGCGGCGCAGCTTGGAATGAAAGTCGCCGTTATTGAAAGGGATAAACCCGGAGGAGTATGCCTTAACTGGGGCTGCATCCCTTCAAAAGCAATTCTCAAATGCGCAGAAATTTACGAGACATTCAAGCATTCAGAAAATTATGGGATCAAATGCGGAGAGCTATCCTATGACTATTCTAAAGTAATAGAGAAAAGCCGGAAAGCCTCTTCTACACTAACAAAGGGAGTAGAGTTTCTCCTCAAAAAAAATAAAACCACCCTCTTTCCGGGAACCGGGAAACTAATCTCGCCCAATAAAATTGGAATCATAGGAAATAAAAATGAAAAGGAGATAGAAGCGGAAAGAACCCTGATTGCTACAGGCTCCGTGCCAAGAACCCTCCCCGGCATAGAGATTGACGGCAAGATTATAATGACAAGCGATGAAGCTATTTTTTCAAAAGAAATTCCCGAATCAATTGTTATAATAGGTGGCGGATATATCGGCGTAGAGTTCGCCTATGTCTACAATTCATTTGGAAGCAAGGTCACGATAGTTGAGATGGAAAGCCGGATTCTTCCGGGGGTTGATAGAGAGGTAGCAGAAGAGCTTGAGAAAAATTTTAAGAGAAATGGCATACAAATACTCACAAGCACCAGATTTAAGGAGCTAAAAAAATTAGATAGTTCAGTTGAAGTAACACTCGAAGATAGCTCAGGAAAGGGAGAAAAGAAGGTATCCGCATCACAGCTTCTCGTTGCCGTTGGTCGAAAAGCAGTATTCAATACGGCTCCAACGTCTCTCAGTTTCTACGATAAGTCGAGTGACATAGGACTTAAGGAATTAAACATAGAGCTTACTAAACAGGGGTTTATAAAAGTTGATAGCTCGTTTATGACGACGTGCAGAAACGTTTATGCAATTGGAGATGTCGTCGGCCCTCCTCTTCTTGCCCACAAGGCATCGGAAGAAGGAGTTATAGCGGTTGAGATAATGGCTGGAGATAAAAAAGCCAAGATGCATTATGATAGGATTCCGGGTTGCGTTTACTGTCAGCCTGAAGTGGCTTCAATTGGGATTACGGAAGATGAGGCTAAAGAGAGGGGAATTAAGTTTAATGTTGGGAAATTCCCATTCAAGGCTTCGGGAAAGGCGGTTGCCATAGGGGAAACAGAGGGGTTTGTAAAAATCATCTCAGACGCAAAATCAGGGGAGATTTTAGGGACCCATATAATAGGCAAAGGGGCAACAGAGCTTATCGCAGAGATCGGAGTTGCAAAAACGCTCGAATCCACCCCGCTTGAAATCGGCATAACTCCCCACGCCCACCCTACCCTCTCGGAGGCCGTTATGGAAGCAGCTCTCAGTGCTTTAGGCAGGGCAAGAAATATTTGAACAAAATTAAAATAGTAGAGGTGCATTGCAATACGCCCCTACATCACTAAACATGGACGGATTTAAAGCATACAGATTGGGAATGGTTGATTATCAAGAAGCATTAAACCTTCAACTCTCCCTTATTGAAAAGAGGAGGAATGAAGAAATGGAGGATGTCCTTTTGCTTCTTGAGCATCCTCCAACCTTCACAATGGGACGAAGCGGCAAGACCGAGCACCTTCTTAAAAGTCAGGAAGAACTGAGAAGAAATGGGATTCACTTTGAGATAATAAGCAGAGGCGGGGACATAACATATCACGGCCCGGGACAACTGGTCGGATACCCGATTTTAGATTTAGATAATTTTAATCGCGACGTCAATCAATACCTGAGAAACATTGAAGAGGTGATAATCCGTGCTCTGTGTGATTTTGAAATTAAGGCGGAGAGGATAAAAGGGTTCACCGGAGTTTGGGTAGGCGAAGACGGAGAGAAAATCGCATCAATCGGGGTGGGAATAAAGAATTGGATAACATATCATGGGTTTGCGCTCAATGTGAATACCGATTTGTCATACTTTGATATGATGATCCCGTGTGGAATCCAGGGTGTAAAGATGACTTCAATGAAGAAATTTTTGGGAATGTCAGAAAATATAGAAATGGAAGATGTAGAGACAAGTATCATAGATGCGTTTTCTAAGGTGTTTGATAGAAGGCTTAATAATATAACATCCGCTGACCAAAAAATTTTAGATGGTGTAGGTATCACTGAACATCTTATTGAGACATAATATTCAGCAATCTTTATTTTTATAATAAAATAAGTTTAAATATTGTTAGGGTGGAGACCCATGAAAGAAATAAGCTATATCATCTACCAAGAAGGAAAGTATTACGTGGCTCAGTGTTTAAACGTTGATGTGTCTTCATTCGGTGAAACAATTGACGAGGCTATAAATAATCTAAAGGAAGCCATAGAATTATATCTTGAAGGTGAAGACCTAGAAATCCCGGATATTGGGAAGGTTATAATAGGGAAAGATAGAGTAAGAGGCAAAATTGTATTCTTCACGGGAAATAGAGCGTGTTCCAACCAACTCGGTTTCAAACTCGTTTCACAAAAAGGCTCTCATGGCAAATTCAAAAATAAAACTGACGGAATAGTTATCCTTCCTATGAATAAAAGAGAAATACCAATAGGAACTTTCAAAAGCATATTAAGACAGATCGGAATAAGTCATGAAGATTTTAAGCGATTGCTTGGCAAATAAATTGACAAGTGGCTCTTCTTTACAACCAAAGCCTATCAGAGCAATTATTATCTTGTTGTTCTTTCTTGCTTTTTGTTCTAAACAGGCTTTCCCGTCGGTTGAAGAAATCCATCTCCCTCCAGGGTTTAAAATAGAGGTGTTTGCTTCGGACCTTGGAAGTCCCAGGTTCAAGGCTTTTAGTCCTGACGGGGTCCTGTTTGCGACTATTATTAATGGCGGAAAAGTCGTTGCGCTTCCCGACAAGAATAAAGACGGAAAGGCAGATAGAGTAATAACATTTATCCAAGGGTTAAACCATCCACACGGCATAGCCTTTTACAAAGATTACCTGTACATAGGCGAAACAGATGAAATTGTGCGTTTCAAGTATAACGGTTTTGATTCGCCGCCCGGCAAAAAAGAGGTTATTGTTCCAAATCTCCCCACCGGAAGCCACTTTACAAGAACCGTTGGGTTTGGTCCTGATGGAAAGATGTATGTTTCTATCGGCTCTTCGTGCAATATATGCAAGGAAAAAGACGAAAGGCGCGCGGCAATCCTTCAGTTTAATCCCGATGGAACCGGAGGAAGGATTTTTGCTAAAGGTTTAAGAAACGCAGTCGGCTTCACCTGGCATCCAGGGACAGAAGAGATGTGGGCTACGGATAATGAAAGAGACTGGCTCAGGAGATAATCTCCTGCCTGAAGAGATAAACATAGTTAAAGAAGGAAACAACTACGGTTGGCCCTATTGCTACGGGGATAGAATTCCCGACCCGAAGTATAACAAGGCTGATTTTTGCAAAAGCACAACCCCGCCAGTATTTGAAATGCAGGCGCAAATAAAAGAAAAATCAATAAAATTCATTACTTAGCGTCATCAAAATCCTCCCTGGTAGCAATATTGGTGGTAGAGCTTCTGAAATTAGCTAAAGTCTCTACTGCTTCTCTAAGTGAGTTATCAGGATGAGAGTAGCGCATAGTCATCTGTATTGAACTGTGTCCTAGAATCTTGCTGACTTTATCTATACTAACATCGGATTCGACCATACGGGTAGCCGCCGTATGTCTGAGGTCATGAAATCTAATTCCTTTTATCCCTAACTTCTTGCATAATCTCTTAAACTGCATACCTATAGTATTTCTAGCTAACGCCATAGCCGCAGGGAATACATATTCACTACTACCACATCTCATTTTAGTTTCTATGAGAAGCTTTCTAATGTCGGTGCTCATGGGAATAATATGAGGTTTCTTGTTTTTTGAATAGGTTGACTCAATTGTTATTGTATTGGTTTTAGAATCAATACATTTCCATGCGAGTGTCCTAATTGAGTTCACCTTGAGACCAGTGAGCAATGCTATTCTTATCATGCTCTTTAATGGTTCTTCAGCGTTAGCAAGAAGTAAGTCTTCTTCTTCAATAGTTAGTATTCTCTCTTTTTGGTTATTGACTGGCATTAGTCCTGCCTCGCTAACCGCATTTTCACCAAAGAACCGCTTTCTTTTCTTTGCCAGAAAGAACAGGGTTCTTACAGCCGCAAGCTCACGGTTGACTGTCGAAGGCTGCTTACCTTCACCTAATCGCAAACGTTTGTAATCATCTATATCATTGGGTGTAATCTCAGAGAGTTTCTTGTCACCAAAATATTTAGCGAATAGCCTTACCGAATGCTCAGGTCTGTACCAATCCCTATTGCGCTTAATATTCTTTTGGTGCTCAATAAAGTCAGCGATAAACTCATTAAACGTAGGGATATTCTGAATCATATCCCACCGACCTAGCTTAGCCTTATGCTTTAAGTCTAACTCTACTTCCCTAGCCACAGCCTTTGTCATCTCACCCACCTTTCCTATACTTCTCTTAATCTTCTTACCATTAGGTGTGGAAACCTCTACAT
>JBLNAE010000301.1:0-16831 GCA_050259195.1 Ignavibacteriales bacterium | reverse complement strand
TGCTATGTGTGCTATCGCAAAAACGGTTTGGTTGTGGAGGCCCCGCAACGGCACAGTGCGATTAAGTCCTTCTCCACTTTAATCTTGTTGCCCTTCATATCGAGTAACTCGATTTCTCCCTGAACAATATATGGACCATTTTTCAAAACACGGATGGAAACATTTGCCATCTTCTTTCTCCCTTTATCAGATTTGCATGTAGCCTTATAAATCGAAGCCTCCCCATCAGTGCAGCAGGCTACGCACTTGCTTTATTCAACAGCTCTATTGAAGATTCATCCAATTCAAGTTTTGTCGCTTCGATTAAATCGTTCAATTGCTCTAAGCTTGTGGCGCTGGCAATAGGAGCAGTGATACTAGGGCGTGCGATCAACCAGGCAAGGGAAACCCTTACAGGGGTTGAATTATGTTGCTTCGATACTTGATCGAGGGCCTTGAGAATCCGAAATCCACGGTCATTCAGATATTTTTTGACTATTTGTCCTCGGACACTCTTTGATAAATCACTTTCCGACCTATACTTGCCTGTGAGAAACCCGCTGGCCAACGAGAAGTAACTGATCACGCCCAATCCCTTTTCCTGACAGAGGGGTTCAAGCCTCGTTTCATAGTCGGCACGATCATAGAGATTATATAAAGGCTGCAGGCTCTAGTAGCCGGGATATCCGTGTTGTCTACTGGTCTGCAATGCCTGAGAAAGCCGTTCCGCGCCGTAGTTCGAAGCGCCTATTGCCCTTACCTTTCCTTGCTTAATCAATTGGGCGTATGCTTCCAGTGTTTCTTCCAAGGGGGTCTCCGGATCATCGGTATGTGACTGATACAGATCAATGTAGTCCGTCTGCAGGCGTTTAAGTGAGTCCGAATCCTCTATCGCATGTAAAACATAGCGTTTTGATAGCCCTTTCTTATTCGGACCCATTTCCATTCCGACCTTGGTGGCGATAATGACCCTATCCCGGTTCCCGCTTCGTTTGAGCCATTTACCAATGATTGTCTCGGATTCTCCGCCCCCGTTACCCGGAACCCACCTCGAGTAGACATCAGCAGTATCAATAAGATTAAATCCGGACACCACAAAGGCGTCTAGTAGCTTAAATGACATTGACTCATCTACAGTCCATCCAAAGACGTTGCCTCCAAATGCCAGTGGAGATACTTCCAATCCGGAATCTCCGAGCTTACGTTTTTTCATCTTTTTTCTCCAGTATTCATTTCTGAACGTTTTGTCAGACGAAAACAGATTAATAAAACCTTCCAAACTACCCGCTTGCCCGCAGCGTTATCAGTGTAATCTCCGGATCCACCCCGAGGCGTACGGGAACCCCAATAGTCCCAATCCCCCGATTCACATACAAGAACGCCCGCGATGTGCCACCGCCCATTGGCAGGGCGTACAGCCCGGCTACGAAGCTCGTGATAAACCGCGCCGGACTCCACCTGTGATCCAGGATCTCTACCCGTACCTGCCCGCCATGCGTGTGACCCGCCAGGCTTAGCTCGATGCCCAATTCCGCCGCGCGATAAAAACTATTCGGATTGTGTGATAACAAAATATTTGGCACGTCGCGCCGCACCAGCGATTCAATCGCCGTCAGCATCGGCGGGCGCTCACTCTCAAATAGGCGCTCTCTCTGGTAATCCACTCCGATCAGATTGATCTCTCCGTCACGCCACCGCAGCGGCGCACTCTCCTGGCGCAGCAGCCGCATGCCGTATTTCTGGAAAAGCTCCTGAGCCCTCTCTTCGGCATCTGCGTAAATCTCATGGTTGCCATTGCAGCCCCAAACGCCCAGCGGCGCCTTTAGCCGACTTAACTCGGCTACACACGCTTCCAGCGGGTCGTGTCCATCCGTGATGAAATCTCCTGTTACAAACGCGACATGCGCCCCGAGTTTATTGGCCATGTCCACAGCGCGCCGTACCTCGTCGCGAGGCATGAAGTCTCCAATGTGAATATCGCTGAGCTGCACAATTTGAAAGCCGTCCAGCGCAGCGGGTAAGTTCGCGATGGGAACATCAACACGGCGCACAGTGTATTGCAGCCGCTCTTTTGCATAGCCGTACACGGCTGCGACCAGCGGAATCGCGCCGGCAATGGCAGCAGCATATCGGAAGAACGATCGCCGCGCCAGATCCACCGCCGCGCCATCCGCCCTGGACACACTCTTCCTCGATCGAGAAAGCATCACCCAAACCCACTCCGCCGCATGAACCACCTTCACCAACAGGAAGGCGAAGAATGAGGGAAGCAACCAGAGATGCACCGCCGTAACCATCCAGAGCCACGGCCCTTGACGCGGAAGGAAGTGCCCGATCCGGTCCGCCAGCACGACAATCAGCCATGCCGCGGCTACCCCCAGCAGAATCCGGAGGAAACGGTTCCATCTCAGCGAACGGACCCGCCGAATGGCCCGCCACCCGGCACGAAGCCAGAAGACTTGAGCCGGGAGCAGCAGTCCGAGCACGATAACGAGGAATAGCACCTGAAATGCACTTAATCCAAACCTGGATTCCAATTGATCAACTCCTTTCTTCTTCCTATTCTGTTGTACTCCAACCCCATTCGGTTCCGAACGGCATCACTTCATATAGGTAACCTTCTTTTTTCTCGCTTTCAACTATTGATTGAAATTGGTTGCTCTTAAAAGCTCTTTTAATTCGGCGAGTTTTCTTCTCAATAACTTTATGGCAATGTGACAAAAAGCTTTTCCTTTTCTCTTCTTACCTTTTTCGCACGTACCAGGTAATCATTCTCCGCATCGCGGTAACCAAGCGCTAACAATGCAACACTGCGCAACCCCTTTTCATTTAGCTGTAAGACCGTATCAACGGCTTGAGTATCGAATCCCTCCATGGGTGTCGCGTCTATTTCTTCTATCGCGGCTGCTACCAGGGCTGTGCCCAGAGCAATGTATGCCTGCCGGGCTGCCCAGTTAAAAATTACCTCCGGGGGATTACCGTTAACCCGACTTTCAATTGCTGTTTGATAACCTTTCAAGGAGTCCGCAGGAATATCTCTCAGCTCAGCAATATGGTTGATGAATTCACTCACCTTTTCTGAGGTAATGTTCTCCCAGACGGCAAATGCAAGCAGGTGGGATGCCTCTACAATTTGCGGTTGATTATGTGCAACGGGTTGAATCCTTTTACGCAGCCCCTGGTCTTCAATAACCAGTATAGTATAGGGCTGCAAACCGAATGACGAGGGAGATAATCTCGTTGCTTCCAGGATGCGATCCAGTTTTTCTTGCGGCACCTTGGCGCCGTTCATCCTTTTGGCAGCGTAGCGCCAGTTCATTGCCTTAATTAAATCCATATCTGTCCTCTCTATATTTGCTTTCTGACTATTTGAGTTGCTCATCTATCGAGATGTAAATCCATGTAAGAGGGATGCAAATTACTTTTTCCATCAGTAGAGAAATAATCCGATAGCTTATCCCTTAGAAAAAGCCTTGCCCTGTGAATCCTGGACTTAACAGCACTGACAGAAAGGCCCAATGCCTTAGCCGTCTCATAATCTGTAAGCCCCTCCACGTCCCTGAGATGAAAAACAGCCCTGTATAGCATCGGGAGATTGTCCGCTGCCCTTTCTATTATTTCCGTCACTTCTTTGTTGAGGAGCACTTCATCGGGTCTACTACTCCAGTCCCTTATTTCAACTCCCTTTAGAGTCCCATCTTCATCATAGGAAACATAATTCTCAAGGCTCACCTCATTCCCTTTCTTTTTTTCAGTTCTGATGTGCATAAAACTCGCGTTTGCTGCGACCCTATAGAGCCAGGTTGAAAATTTAGATTCCTCATGAAATGTATCAAGCTTTTCTATAAGTGTGATAAATACCTCTTGCAGAACATCCTCCGCATCACTGGGGTTATGAGTAATCCTCAGCGCAGTCCTGTAGACCTTATCTCCATAGCGGTTTACAATCTCACTAAATGCCTCTTCATTGCGAGTTTCTACAAAGCTTTTGACCAGTTTCTCATCGGATAACTCTCTAGGATTTAATGTTCCATTGCCGCTTGAGTACCCTCTCACCGTAGGCACAGCAGCTGCCCTATTTCCCATTGAATAAAAAGGCTGTGATTCTCCGACTAACTTATGCATTATAAACTCCTTCGTTAAGTTCAAATCTGTATCATTCACCGTCTGACTATTCAGTGCTGAACATTTAGGGTAAAAAAAACCCGTTTAATTCAGTCGTTATTAAGTCTTTTCAATAACTGATCCAAGAGTTCTATTTCGTCTTGTTTAAAGGACTTGAGTAAGTCTTTTCCCGCTGCTGTAAGTGCCCGAACTCCAATCTCATAGCGACGCCGACCTTCATCTGTTATCGTAGCAAGTATGCTGCGGCGATCTTCGGGATCATCTCTACGCTCGACAAGGCCATCCGCTTCAAGGCGATCAACCAATTGCGTGACATTCGATTTAACACATGCGAGTTGCCCCGCAAGGCGGGTAAGCGGCAGAGGCTCATCGGCTTTTATTAGCCGATCAAGAACCGCACCCTTGGAAAGAGATAAACCTGTACCTTCCAGCGCAGCCTCAAGCCGTGCCTCTATAATGGCCGCTGTGTGCTTGAGTTTCCACAGCAAAAGCATATTCTGTTCACTTTCTTTATCACATTCTTTATCACAATTTTCGTTCATGCCTGAATTATATTCTAATGAACTAATATTGTCAAGCTCCCATAAAGCTATCAGATTTTTTCAGTAGAATTGACATAGGTGTTCTGGAATTACATACTCTTGCCAGAGTGTAATACCAATTTTAATTTCTTATTGTGCATAGCAAGGACTGTCATTGCGAGGCCAGCTTTATCAGCCGAAGCAATCCCGTCTTTGAGATTGCTTCACTTGGTTCGTAATGACAATACATCAATGCACCATTACTTTGTGTAATCGGTATTATTAATCGAAAAAAACTGAGAAACAGGATAACAAAAAAACAGAGAGATTGGCAGATGGAGAAAATCCGATGAAAGACTTCAAAGTATTTTATGATGAAGAGGAAGACATACTGTACCTTGGAAAGGAAGGGATAGAAGAAGATACTATAGAACTTTCCCCCGGCGTCGATATCGAGCTTGATAAGTCAGGCTCTTTCATTGGCATTGAGATATTTAGAGCCTCAAAGCTACTCAAAGAAGTAATAAAACCCATACAAAAAAGACTTCGGACTAGCTAGACCCATTTCCTCAAAGTGCGTATCAACTACATTTCAACTTAAGAAACACTACAAGCTGAGCTCCACGTATGTAGGCGTGTGTGTGCCCTCAAACAGTCTCCACCCGCTCCACGGTTATTTACTCGTATTAGACC
Organism: Ignavibacteriales bacterium; assembly: GCA_050259195.1. GTDB lineage: Bacteria > Desulfobacterota_D > UBA1144 > Nemesobacterales > CSP1-2 > PSLL01. The sequence goes on along the minus strand of JBLNAE010000301.1, from coordinate 11,513 downwards.
GTTTTATCTCTTGCTAAAAACTTCCCCCTTTCTTTTAATAAATTCCTCTTACGAAAGAACTCCGGATTTCCTCAATTCACATAATTGCTCTAACTCTTTCCCCTGTTCTACTCTTAGAAACCAGACAGAGAGAATCTCGCTCTCCAAGATACAACCACTCTCGAACAAGTCATGTGCTCTCTTTACTCCTGTCAGAAACCAAATCCCAGCCTCTACTTTCTTCATTTGCTCTGAAGTGAGCTTCGTTTTTACCTTCTCCAACTCTAATGGCAAACCTACAAACCCAAAGATAAGGCTCACAGGAATCACAAGAAAACAACAACAAATAAGAAAAACACCCTCTAACCAAAGAGATAAATGAAAAAACAAAAAGACTAGACCCAAGACTACAGCAAATATGCCTAAGCCAAGAAACCACTGACAAATCTCAGGGAGCTCCAATTCTTTTGCGCCTGATGAACCAAGAAAAGCCCATTCTATTAAGAAAGAGAACGCCAAGAAAGGGATGCCCAGAGCAAAAAAGAAAATTGATATAAATACAAACTTATCAAGCTGAACCCCATTAAGGACCTGCAAAACAGAAAGTACTGCTATACCAAGAAAACTCCCACGAACAATCTGAATTTGCTTATGGGATTCTCTTGTCACTACAAACCATTTACTTTTAACTATAGATAATAAGACTGGTAAGGAGATAGACCCAATAAGAATTTTTAAACAAATCACTATTTTCTTCTCATTTTCACGTCCCCTAACCTAGAAATCCCATTAAAGATTTTTTCGTGCCTTTTAGACACACCCGTCCCATTCAAGTAATATTGAGAATAGCAGAAATGGTCTAAATACCGTTAATATCAGGTCTCCGTATATTCTGGTCCGCCGCCGCCTTCGGGAGGGGTTAGGCGACCTCCCTTTGATGTAATAGCGCCGCAATGGATGCAGTTGGTGGGATTGACTTCGAGATGCTTGTGGCCGTCTTTATCAACCAGTTCATAAACCTGCGCTGGACACATATTAACCCAGGCTTCAGCGATGATTTCAGGCACATCGGTTCTCACTCGCAGGTGGTTTGGCTGATTGTCACGTGTTCTGTTACCGGCAGCGTAAACGCTCGTGAGCTTATCAAATATGTACTTATTGTCCGGCTTCGGATAGATTTTGTTTCCCTTGAACATTTCATGTTCGTTGTCTCTATGCACACGGAACCTCCATCCGGGGAATGCGCCGTTGGTCACAGTCATAAGCCCCGCAAGCATTGTGCCGGGCATAAACCCATACTGGAACGCCTGACGCATGTTTCTGACCTTATAGAGGTCATTCCATATAAAACTCTCCTTCACGGCCATGCCGTATCCAGCCAGCGCGCCCTGAGCCTGTGGGTCACGCTTGGATTTCAGGACCTCAAAGATTGTCTCAGCCGCCAGGATTCCGGACCACATGGCATAATGAATGCCCTTGAGAGCCGGAACGTTCACGAAGCCCGCGCAGTCTCCAATCATCAAAGCACCGGGGACATGAAAACGCTCAGGGAGTGAATAAAAGCCGCCTTCGGGAATCGTCTTTGCTCCCCATCCCTGGTCTGCGCGCTTTCCGCCATCGAGAATCTTTTTAAGCAGAGGATGTTCTTTTAATTCCTGAAGAAGGTCATGGACAGAGAGAGAGGCATCAGTATAGTCGAGTCCCACGACAAGGCCGAGCGACACCATATTCTCTCCCATAGGATAGATAAAGCTTCCGCCGAATTCGTTGTATTTTTTCCCTCCACGGAGAGGCCAGCCCATCGTGTGTATGACACGGTCGAGCGGCTTTGGAACCTCCCATATTTCCTTCACGCCGAGGGCATGGACCTGGGGATTGGGTCGCTTTATCTCAAAGTGCTCGATTAATGCCTGCATCAGATGCCCCTGAGTTCCTTCGCCAAGGACTGTGACCTTTGCCGAAATGTCGGAGCCAGGCTGAAAGCTTCCCATTGGGTTACCATCTCGATCAAGCCCCTTATCGCCCGTTCGGACGCCCTTTACAATGCCACCCTCTACTATGAGCTTCATACCGGGGGTTTCATTTAAGATTAATACCCCAAGGCCCTCAGCCTTTTCAGCGAGCCACGCCCCCATTTTGCTTATGGAGGCGACATGGTTTCCATGATTTTGCATGGTCGGAGGGGTCACAGGGAAGGGAAGCGCGCCACGCGAGGTCAGGAAATATACCGTTTCCTTCGTTACGGGACCGAAGAAGGGAAATTCCTCGTTTTTAAGATCGGGAAATAGCTTTCGGAACGCAACGGGATTCACCACAGCCCCCGAGAGGAGATGCGCCCCGGGATATTTTCCCTTTTCAATTATTGCAATGGGAATTTCCCCTAGAGATGCCATTAATTCCGGCTCCTCACCGAGGAGCTGCGCCAGACGAATCGCCCCCGCAAGGCTTGCGGGTCCCGCGCCGACGAATAAAATGCCCACATCAATCCGGTCCTCCGGCTTGTCATTAAAATCCGTGATAAACTCATCATGTGCTACAAACGGCTTATAATCCCCTGGTATGCTTGTCTTTGCCATAGTTGCCTCCATTTCTTTAGAAGATCAGGATAGCTTGACACTAATAATAAATAAATAAAAATATAGAATCAAGGAAATTAGGGATCTTCAAAAGAATTTTTATTGACAATAGCCTATGTTTCGTGAGATATTGTGGTAAAAAGCTTAGCAAAAATTGTATTACTGATCCCGATTACACCATTGGCTATTTTCTTGATCGGATTGATGAAATCATCCAAAGATTAGGACGCTTACACTGAGGAACAGAGCATCTTTACAGTTTATTTATCCATGCTGTTTTTAGTTCTAACAGCCTTCTTAAACTCCTCTCTTAATCCCTCCGCATTTTCGGCTTTTATTAAGTCCTCTATCTTTTCTAAAACCCTTTTAAACTCCCGAATGGCTTCTAATGTATTTTCCCTATTTCCAAGAAATATATCGCTCCACATCTCAGGGGAGCTTGCGCCTATCCTTGTGTAATCCCTGAGTCCTCCGCCTGCAAAGTCAAGTATGTTATCAGGCTGTCTTACGGAGGCTACGGCGTTTATCAGGGCATAAGCAACGACATGGGGGAGATGGCTTACAAAGCCAAACACCCGGTCATGAGTCTCGGTGTCCATTGTGAAGACCTGACCGCCTACAGTCTCCCAGATATTCTTAACCCTGCCCAGGGCTTCGGGATTGGTTTTTGATGTAGGGGTTAGAATGCACCTCTTTCCCTGAAAGAGGTTGAAATCGGCCGCCCATACACCTGAACGCTCAGTCCCCGCTATCGGATGTCCGCCGACAAAATAGATATGGGAAGGAAGAGAGCGTTCAACCTCTTCGACTACTTTTGCTTTTACACTCCCCGCATCCGTGATTATGGTTCCCGCAGAGGCAAGAGGAGAGACGGATTTTACAATCCCTGGGATCAGTCCTACGTGGGTAGCAATTACAACGACCTGTGAATGATCAACCCCGTTTCCAATCTCCTTAGAGCCACTGTCAATTATCCCCTCTTGAATGGCATAATCTATGGCTCTCTCATCCAAATCAACCCCGCCAACCTCCTCTACCCGACCTGATTTCTTTAAACCCCAGGCAAGGGAGCCGCCTATAAGACCGAGACCGATTATGGTTATTTTAGAGAAGTTCATTGGATGCCAAGACTTTTTCAAAGCACTCGCGTATCTTGGGACGGGGCTTACGAATTGAAAAAGGGGAGTTAATTTCTCCTTCTCCGATAAGCACTCTAACCGACATATCGGAAGTAGTTTACAAGACCAAGAGGTGAATTCAAAATTTTATCTCTCCAAAACCTTCCTTATAGCTCTGACAAACCTCTCATTTTCCTCGGGCAGCCCAACTGTTACGCGTATATGGGTTTTAAGCCCGTAATTAATAACTGGTCTTACTATCACCCCCTCTCTTAGAAGAGCGTTATATACAGGGATAGGATCAGCACCCAAATCCACAAGAATAAAATTAGCGAAGGATGGGGAGAAGGGAAAATCAAGCCTCTTGAGTTCCTGAACCAGGTATTTAAGCCCTTCCCTATTTACCTCCTTAGACCTCCTTACATGCTCCGCGTCATCGAGCGCGGCAATGGCGGCTACCTGAGCAAGCGAATTTACATTAAACGGTTCTCTTATGCGGCTCATGTATGAGATGATTTCTTCTGAGGACACGCCAAATCCGAGCCTCAACCCTGCAAGCCCATATATTTTCGAGAATGTTCTAACCGTAATGATTGATTTTCCGAGGCTCTGATAATCAAGGGAATTTGGATATTCAGGGTCGTCAACATAGTCGAAGTAGGCCTCATCTATGACGACGATTATGTCATCGGGAATCCTTTCAAGGAACCATTCAACCTCATCCCTTTTCACCATAGTTCCTGTAGGGTTATTGGGGTTTGCAATGAATACGACTTTAGTCTTAGGGGTTATCCGCTTAAACATATCCCTTAGATCATAGGTAAGATGAGGCATGGGAGATATTATCGCCTTTGCACCGACGGCTTGGGTGACGATTGGAAAAACTATGAAAGCAAACTCCCCCATCACAGCCTCATCTCCGGGCTTCATAAATGTTCTTGCGACAATCTCTATCACTTCGTTTGAACCGTTTCCAAAAATCAGGTTCTCCGATTTTACACCGAGCCTTTTGGCAAGCTTATTCTTTAGATAAAACGCATCCCCGTCGGGATAACGGTTTACCTTGCCGAGGGCTTTAGCCACGGCGTCTATGGCAAGCGGAGATGGGCCAAGCGAGTTCTCGTTTGATGCGATCTTTATTGCGTCCTGAATCCCAATCTCGCGCTCAAGCTCTTCAGCGGGCTTTCCCGGAATGTAGGGAATCAGGTTCTTTACATGTTCATTCGGTTGTATCACGGAAACCTCCAGAAAAATTACGAGTAATTTGCAAATTATACCATTTAAGTAGGAACACGGTGCACCGTGCCGCTACGCTAATTTCCTCGCGCTGAAAAGATTAAAATAGTGTCCGTGTGGTAATAAACAGCTAGGGGCTTAATTTTTCTCCGGCAATGGTTTCCGCTTATTGTCCTTCATCGCCTTTAAGTAGGCGATAATATTTTTTATAGCTGTTTCTCGGTCTTTCAAATCCGGATTTAATGCAGGCATTGTCGTATTGTATCTAATGCTTGCCGGTCTATCTATCCATCTCATGAGCCAAGGTTCTTTAAAGTACTCAGTCACACTAATGGGGTAATTCAGCTCCACGGATTTTCCGCCGCCTTCCCCATTAATTGTGTGGCAAGTCATACAGTGTTTGCGAAACGCCAAAAAGCCGCTCTTTACCACTGCTGAACTATTATTTGGTGGAGACATATTAGGAAAACGATCAGAGAAGCTGATAAGGTCTATCGCGGTGACCTGATAAGGCCAACCTTCGCCGCCTTCGGCTTTAAGCTCAGGGTAATTAAGATTGTCCCAAACCAGATAGAAAGGCCCAAGTTTTACAGGTTCATTATTTTGGAGCTTGTTAACAAGGGTAAATTCCTTTTTGTCGGCGCGTCCGTAGATCAAATAAGCGACATATTCCTTAAATCTGGCAGAAGGTATGGATGGCTGATAGCCGTCTGAGCATGTGAATAGTATCTCTTCAGCCCCCTTCCATTTTTCTCCATACACTTTTGTGAAAAGAGGGTTGATGGGGAATCCCACATACTCTTGATTTTCTGATTCATGCGGTTCAAAAACCATGACTGTTTTAGCCGGAATAAGTTTCTCAATCCGTTCTAGGGATAGAGTTTTTACCACTTTGCCATGATCCCTAAAAATTAGCTCTTCAGATCGCGTTGTGCCCGTCAAAAAAAGGAAAACGGCTAAAAGAGCTACATAGATTCGAGAGAAGGGGTCAGGTCTCAACTTTTGACACGACTTCGTATAGCTTAATTCCCAAGAACGAATGAAAAAGTATCAGCGAGAAGGGGGTGTCGGAGTCCTTGCAATTTTTATCAGCAACCGTAGAGCCTAATTCACCGATTCGTCATCGGGGAAAGCCTCCGCCACGTCGGGAGCTAATAGCACCAGATTTGTACCCTCCTTGTACTGCTTTGCGTATTTTCCCCGCACGCCTCCTTTCAACCGAATAAAATCATACTCATCGCGAAGCTCGTCATTAAAGTTCGATTTAATCTTTTTCTTCATAAAATTGCCTCTCTTGATGGGTTGCTTTACGAGCACTGATGATGCGAACACGGCCGCCCCGGTCAGTGTGCGCTACTATCAACACCCGTCGCTTTTCCGATTCGCCAATCGTAATATATCGTTGCCCGTTAATAGAATGATCAGGATCATCGAAAGTCATAGATAATGGGTCACCAAATACAGTCGCTGCTTCTTTAAATGGGACACCGTGTTTTCTAAGATTCTTGTCTGCTTTTTTGAATCCCATTCAAACTGCATAGGCTGATTATACCATTAATCAAAGAACCTGATCATTGCTCCAAGCCTTGCTTAATATAGGCTCTAAAGATTATAAGCTAATTAGGAAGCATCATCAAATTAACTAAGGGACTAAAGAAGTATCACCAAACACATCTCTACTATCCAGAAAATTCCGAGAGATACATACCCCTACCCCCCTCCCATCGGATAGGAACCCAAGACTCTGAGGAAAACGCAGTTTTCCTTGACTCTGAAAAGAACAATTTTTACCTTTTCATCGTCGGTGTGCCCCTCAAAATCCACAAAAAACGCATACTCCCAGGGTCTTTCCTTAGACGGTCTCGATTCAATTTTTGTAAGATTTATATTGGGTTCGGCAAAGGGCAAAAGAGCACTCTGAAGCGCCCCCGGCTCGTGCTTGAGTGAAAAAACAATAGAGGTCTTGTCCGCTCCTGTAGGACGGCAATGCTCCCGCCCAATTACCCAGAACCTCGTCGTGTTCTCAGGGCTGTCCTCTATATGCCTCTCTACAATTTTTAACCTATAGATCGAAGCTGCAAGCTCCCCTGCTACCGCAGCGACCCTTTTATCACGAGAGGCCAGGGAGGCGGCCTTTGCTGTGCTTGGTGTTTCACGAAGTTCTACGTTTTTTAGGTATTCACTTATCCATCTTTTAGATTGTCCAAGAGGCTGAGGATGAGAGGCAACAACTTCAATGTCCTCTATATTTCCGGTTTTTGAGAGAAGAAAGAGGCTGATCCTTTGAAAGAGTTCAGAAGAGACCCGAAGGTCTGATTTTAAAAACGCATCAAGCACGCTCCCCACGGAACCCTCTATAGAGTTTTCAACAGGCACAACGCCAAATGAAGCCCTCCCCTTTTTAATCTCCTCGAACACGTCCTCAACGCCCTTCACAGACACAAGCTCAGCCGAGCTTCCAAATTCGCGAAATGCTACCTGATGAGAGAACGTGCCCTCTGGTCCCAGGTACGCTACTCTGATTCGTTTTTGAAGAGAGCGGCACCCTGAGATTATTTCCCGGAAAATGGAAAGAACTGAATCTGTAGAGAGCGGACCGGGATTTGTTCTTTTGATATTTCTTTCAATCTCTCTTTCCCTTGCGGGGTCGTAGATGCTAAAAGAGTTTTTCCGCTTTAGTTTGCTGATTTCAATCGCAATCTTTCCGCGCTCGTTTAAGAGTTCAAGTATTTTTCTATCAATCTCGTCAATTCTCTTTCTCCGATTTTCTAAATCTTTCGAAGAGCCCATAGAAGTTCCGAGGTAAGAAATTTGAAGACAAGAATAGCAATACGAAAAAGGAAAGTCAATTTATGTAAGATGGATGCAGGATGGGTTATACATCGTGTATCGTGAATCATACATCTTGTATTATTTTCCAACCGCTATGTTCCCCTTTTCTCCTTCTCCTCGCCGCCTACAGTGGGAGCTTTTTCGAGGACGGATTTTTTTACGAATATCGGAGCGCCCATACGGGACGCAAGGGCGAGGGCGTCGCTTGGGCGCGCATCAATTTTTGAGACCATTCCGTTCACGGAGATCTCCACCTGAGCGTAGAAAACCTGGTCGCGAAGGTCAACTATTATTATTCTCTCTACCTTCGCCTTCATGGTTCTTACGATTGCCGCAACCAGATCATAAGTAAATGGACGAGGGGTTACATCTCCTGAAAGTCCCAGGCCAATTGCTCTTGCCTCACAAAGACCTATCCAGATTGGAAGCACCTTCTCCTGTTTTTTATCTGAAAGAATTACAACGGGGCTTTGGGCATCCTGATCAAACCCTACCCCCTTAATTATCATCTCCTCTTCTTCAGGTTCGGGTTTATTCTGCTTCTCTTCAGATTTGCCGGAAAGAGAAAACGGAATAACTAAAAGAACAAATAATATTTTTAATACATTTCTTCTCATCTCTAATTCCTCCTCGGTTTAGAATAGCACAAAGAGAGGAAAAGCTTCAAGATGTATAATATATCCAAAATAAACCAAAAAGGAGGTCAGACTAAGATGAAAAGGATTTTTACGTTCATGGCTGCGTTTGCTTTCACCGCCGTTTTGCTCTTTGGTATAAGGCCAAATGCAAATGCCCAGGTTTCTGCGGAAACCATAGTAGGTGAGGTTACTTCCATTGATCAGGGAATGATCACAATAAAGGAAGACTCTACTCAAGAGGAATACGAACTCAGCGCTTCTCCAAGTAAATTAAGAGACGTGCAAACCGGATACAGGGTAGAGGCTAAGACCGCTAACGGAAAGGTTTTATCCTTAACCGTATTAGGCATGCCCACTCAGGCTCAGGTGACACCCTCTCAGAGATTTAGGGTGATTAAACAGGAAGGTCACACCATAAATCTGAAAGTAGAAGGCACAGAAGAGATATCCACTCCCAGCAAGACTGATGAGGCAACCAATGAGGCAGCCATCGTGGCTATTCCAAATCTCTCGGGAACCGTAATAGGTCATGTTAGTTCGGTTGATCAAGGAATGATCACAATAAAAGAAGACACCTCACAAACGGAGTACGAACTCAGGGCTTCCCCAGATAAACTAAAAGACCTGAGTCCGGGATACAGAGTAGAGGTTAAAGCGGTCAATGGAAGGGTTTCGTCATTAACCATACTGGGCATGCCTATGCGGGCTCAGCCTGAGCCTCCCCAGAAATTTGAGGGTACAGTGAAGTAAAAACAGTTTTTTCGCCACTGCCGATTCTGCTGAATCCGAAACGAAAGCGGCGCATGACAGGAGCTATTGGCATAGTGCCTGCAAGCTGGTAAAAATAAAACGTGACCCCGGTCAGTAACCTTCCACCCGAGTAGAGACGCGCCACGGCGTGTCTCTACTTAAATTGTATTAACGAACCAAGGCCAGGACTTTTGTGCAGAATTACACACTCTCCGCAGTTAAAACCGCACAATCGAGTATATTTTTAAAGTAAGTTCGATATAAGAACCAAAGATTACAGTCTCTTCTACCAGAATCGAACTAAGGAACGCCCATTGAGATAGGGGATAGCTAAGTTCCTACAATCATTAGCATTACTTTAATTCTCTAATTATAACGTATTGTTGAACCCAGTAAAGTAAAAATTTAAGAGTTTAAAGGACTTATCCCTTCTTTATATTGAACCCACTTTTTCTAAGTATACTTCTTTCATCATAACTGCCTATAAGTATTAACTATATAAAAAGAGCAACTCGGCTGGTACAGTTATTGCCCTATTAAATACATCAGAATCATACAACCCGTGCGAGTGACTGAAAGGAGCGACATTTGCAAACCCTACAAGGAAATAACAGAAACGAGGTAAAACCACTGAACAATAAAAAAAGATGGGTAATTTCGACGGTCAGTGCCTTAGTCTTGATAACGTTAAATTCACTTGCATCGGCAGTTGATATAGGGATTGGAGCAAGAGGACCCGCCGAGTCATACCAGAGTTCTTCACTTCGTGACCTTATAGGGGTTCATGTGTTGCTTACAGACTTAAATCCTGACGCTGAACAAGACGGGCTGATTAAAAGTGAGCTACAGAGGGACACCGAATCGAGGCTTCGCAAGGCAGGGATCAGGGTATTAACAGAAGAAGAATGGCGCAAGACGCCAAGGGCTCCGTTGCTCTATGTGAAAGCGGACGCCTTGAAAGGATCTAACATAGCTTACGCCTACTATACTAATGTCCAGCTATACTAGCGGGTTTCTATTGAGCAACCCCCTAATATAAGTGGGTTCGCCGCAATCTGGTCGACTGGCTCAATAGGGATAGCCGATCAAGTAAAGCTAAAGGGTCTCGTCATAGGCTCACTGAGAAATGAAGTAGACGAATTTATCAAGGCTTACCTAGCCGAAAATCTTAAATAATACGGCTTTGGCGTAATAAATATTAGAAACAGCGACACGTGAGAGTTTATAGAGTCAAATCTCTTATGTATGTCGAGTTTAGAGTAAAGATGGTTCAACTTATAAGAGTGCTTATCATAATCTTAGTTGTCGGTGTGTCTGCACAAGTAGAGGCTGAGGATGGGGCTGTTCGTGATGTTTATGGCGATACTCAACCCCTTTTGATGCAACCGACAAAACCTATAGACCTGAGATTCGAGAAGAAATCTTCTTTTTCGGATTACAAAGAGGAGGAAAAAACACTAGGCTCGGACTTCGATGAATTCGTCAAAGAAAACTTATTCACCTATACAATGTTATGGACGGGAAGGGGCTTATATGACCCTGGAAACGTTAAGTTGATTTTTACCACTCCTTTATCCAAGTATCTACATAATGTTACTGGCTGGCAGGGCTGTAATGGGATCAAGGCAGATAAGGGTCTTTGTTCTCCTAAGAGAAAACCTTTCTCGAATCCTCCCCTTTGGGATGGTGATCTTATCAAGACGAATCTGGTACAGCATCCTGTTTTTGGGGCATCGTCTTACCTCTACTATAGAGCGAGGGGATATGATAGAACTGCTTCGGGGTTGGCTTCTTTTCTAATCAGCGCGCTATATGAGTACACGGTAGAGGGATTCAAACAGTCGCCTTCACTCAACGATATAATTCTTACTCCGGGCCTTGGTGTTCCTCTAGGTATAGTTCTTGAAGAAACTTCAAACCGATTGGCAAAAAGCGACAGCCAGGCTTTAAGGTTGATGAGCTATGTAGTGAATCCAACAAGGGCGGTTATACCAGACGGCCGCATCGCTTGGCAGAACTTTCTAGGAAGAACCGTCGCGTTTCAGTTTAGTTGGTAAGAAGCAAGCCTTCCCTCGGTTTATCAATTCTAACGCTTTGATATAATGTAATGTGATTATCCCACCATGACGGGTATTGGAACATATGTCTTATGTAAGTCCTAAAAATAATGAAAATAAAGTTTCATTACCCGTCCTCAAGGGATACTCACGTAATGTAATGCGCCCCTACAGCTCCCTGTTATGGCAGGCTTCATTATTTGCTACTAGAAGCAGTCTCATAAATAGGATTTGAGCAAGATCAATATACATCCAAGATGCACGAAACCAACAAAGTTCTCTATTTTATAGTCATGGCGCACAATCAGTCGCCGATAGTTCTGCAAC
>JBLNAE010000300.1:0-17017 GCA_050259195.1 Ignavibacteriales bacterium | reverse complement strand
GCCTACTGTGGCAATAGACCAGGGCTGTGGAGATATTAACTACTTATCTACTCTAAATAGATTGAAATAATTATCAAAAAGCGAAGAAGCTTTCTCAATGTTTTTATGAATGAGGTCGAGGTTTTGCTTCGTAAAGTTATCTAAATTACTTCTCACCGAGTCAATATAGCTCTTCTGAAGAGCTAGTGGGTATTTAAAGTAACCATCTGTATTCTTCGAATTTCCATTCCAACCTGGATATTTATCATAGAACTCTATTACAGAATTAATGTAATCCTGCTGAAAGCTAAGCCACTGCTCAATCTGAGTGTTTAAAGACCTTAGATTCTCTTCCCAAAGAGATATAGGTAGCTTGAAACTCTTTATATAATTCTCTTTGATGAATCCTGTGGTTTCATCTACCACAAAATCCTCTACTACTTCTGGTGCTTCTTTCTTAATACTCATTGAAATAGCCTCCTTGAATGATAACTTAGATTTTGGGGGTAATAATATAGTTCTTAAGATTCAAATAGAGGGACATAAGATTCACGTAAAATTATCTCTATATAATGAGGCTATGTGTCCTCCCTAATTGTCGTTACGCCCCTAAAATTTATTGTGGGTGCAATTACCGTTTTTCACCCCAACGTCAGGAGTTGAGATGTAGACGAATCTCTCAGTAGAAGACCCAGGGGAGGAGATTAGGGTAAATAAAAATTACCCCTCTTCCTGACCTTCTATGCCATTATTAAGGGGTATTTGGAAGGTAGGCATAATTGAGAGAACTATGTCTGGGATTGGGTCTATACTAATTTTCGTTTCAACTGAAAGTCAAGGGAATAAACACCCTACTAAACCCATCCCTAATGAGCTGGATGAAACCCTTATCAGGACTTTCCCCCTCAGATTCCCATCACACTTAACACGGACTCCAAGATTATAAAGACCCCGTAGAAAAACCTATAAAACCAACGTAAGGTTTTTTCATCTCGGCTTGACTAGATATTCTAAATATGTTAGCCTTATCAGCTATGAAGAAAAGTAAAAGGGTAAAACCTATGGAAAAGGCGATATACGTAAAAGCACCTGCGGAGTTCATGGAGATGCTCCATCAATCCCAATGGTATCTGAAAATGAGACCTGCTCAGATTGTGAGGGAAGCAATAATTGAGTATCTGGAGAAGCATTTACCAAAGGAAATAAAAGAAGAAATCTTAAAGAAAGGGGGTAAATAGTTATGGAAAAAGTAGCGGTGTATGCAAGGGTTAGTACTGAGGAGCAAAGGGAAAAGCAAAGCATAGAAACTCAGATTGAGTATGCAAAAGATTACTGTCAAAAAGAGGGATATTTAATAGCCGACTTCTACTGTGATGACGGCGTATCTGGAACAATCTCCTTTGAAGAGAGGGGAGAGGGAAAGAGACTTTTTAGAGATGCATGTCAAGGGAATTTTACTACTGCCTTAGTTTATAAGATTGACCGTATAGGAAGAGACAATCTGGTCACTCTAGAGGCCGTGTTTAAGCTCAATAAATTGGGAGTGAATGTTAAATCGATGACCGAGTTTTCGGACAGGGGGAATCCGCAGGGGAGATTTATCTTTAACCTATTTGCTAACCTTGCAGAATGGGAGAAGGAACAAATAAGAGAAAGAACTATTGACGGGAGATACAGAAAAGCAAGGTCAGGTAAGTTTCCGGGAGGAAATATTCCGTATGGTTACTTTGTAAATAGACAGAAGTTCTTGGAAATAAATGAGACCCCAATCCCTGGTCTCAGTCTTTCACCCGCTGATGTAGTAAGGCAGATATTCAGGTGGATAGGAGAAGACGGGATGTCAACCATTTCGGTCGCTGAAAGATTGAATGCTATGGGCATACCAAGTCCGAGAGCCACAAGAAAGGGAACGACATACGGTAAGTGGTGGTGTGATGGCGTCAGAAAGTTAGTCATAAACGCAGTTCACATGGGCACTTTTATATACGGCAGAAGAAAATCTCGAAGTGACAATAACAGAGAGAAAGTTTCAATTTCAGTCCCACCCATTGTTGACGAAGGACTTTGGCACAAAGCTCAGACAGCATTTGGAAGGAACCGCAACTTTTCCAAAAGGAATTCGAAGCATGAATATCTTCTTAGAGGATTGATAAAATGCAATTTCTGTGGGCATAGCTATGTTGGACAAGCACCTAATATGGGAAATTACCATTATTATCGATGCCTTAGTAGAATGGGTTATTTCAGGAGGAGTTATGGTGATTGCATAGGAAAAGGAAAGATGATAAGCAGTGGCTGGATAGAAGGGGCAGTGTGGGATGAGATAAAGAACTGGATTCTTAACCCCATCATTCTAGAAGAGGCAGTTTCGGAAAAGCTAAAGGAGTCTGAAAGGGAAAGAGGTAATTCATTTAAACAGTATAGCAAGCTAAGGGATTCTATAGAGAAGAAAAAGGAAGAAAGGACAAGAATCTTGGAACTGTATAGAAAGGGCACTATTACAATGGAGGATGTTGAAAAGCAGCTTGAGGCTGTAGAATCAGAAGAAAAAGCGTTACTTCAAATGTGTGAAGAGCTTAAATCAAAGATGATAGAGGATTTACCTCGTGAAGAATTGGTAAAAAATTTCAGAGGGGAAATTGATACATATAGGGAGAAATTTGAAGTTGACTCTATAATGTTTGAAGATAAACGGAGAATCATTGAGAAATTTGTAAAGCAAGTCAGAGTGAATATGAGCGGAAGGAAATCAGGTCACCCCTCTTTGGTAGAAACCATACCTTTTAGGAAAGAAATAGAGCTGTTATCTCCAAAGGATACGAGGATAGTGACCGTTTATTCCAGAGATGGTAATATGATGGACAAGGAAGAGGGGGAACAACCTGATTACAGTGGTAACTATGTGGATGTTATCTATCATTTCCCCTTTCCACCGAAGGAGTTAGATGTTACTGTTAATCGCTTGTCACAAAAAATATTTATTCAAAATATTTTTAATGGACAGAAATCAGTAAGAAGTTGTTTATATTTGAGGAGAGAGTACAAGAAGCCATTTTATGTAAAATTAACCGCTATGCAAAGCCCGCAAAGATTCACAGTGGGACTTATACAAATGTCCTGTGCTCCCAATCCGGAAGAGAACCTTAAAAAGGCAATCTCCAGGGTTGAGGAGGCGGCTTCCCTTGGCGCTAGAGTTATATGCTTGCCTGAGCTTTTCCGGTCACGGTACTTCTGTCAGCGTGAGGACGTGACATTTTTCGACCTTGCTGAACCGATTCCCGGCCCAACCACCGAGGCACTGGGAAGGACTGCTCGGAAAGCCCGGGTTGTCGTAATTGCCCCGATATTTGAGCGTCGCGCTCCTGGAATCTATCACAACAGCACTACGGTAATTGATGGTGATGGAGGGATTGCAGGTCTCTATCGCAAGATGCATATACCCGATGATCCGGCATACTACGAGAAATTCTACTTCACCCCCGGCGACCTTGGATTCCAGGCTTTTGATACGAGTTCGGGACGAATCGGAACGCTTATTTGCTGGGATCAGTGGTACCCCGAAGCGGCGCGGCTTGTGGCGCTCAAAGGCGCAGCCATTCTTTTCTATCCAACTGCTATCGGATGGCATCCGTATGAGAAGGAGGAGTTTGGTCAGGCGCAGATTGATGCCTGGCGCACGGTTCAGCGTGGACACGCGATTGCAAACGGTGTCTATGTTGCGGTTGTAAACCGCATAGGGTATGAAACGCCGTCCGATGCCTCTAGTGAGCCTGGCCGGACTAGCGAACCCGGAATTGAATTCTGGGGGTCGTCTTTTCTCTGTGATCCTCAGGGGATTGTGACAGCGGAAGCTACGGTTTATAAGGAAGAAGTTCTTCTAGGCGAAGTAGACCTCAAACGAATTGAGGATGTGCGGCGCAATTGGCCCTTTCTTCGTGACCGCCGGGTTGATGCCTACGGGGGGATTAACCGCCGTTTTCTCGATGCGGCTATTCAGCCACGGATTAATGCTAATAAGCGCAAAAAAAAATGAGCAAGATGCGAGATGGAGGATGCAGAATATAGCAGTATTTCTCCCCTGTATTCCCTGTTCTATATCCTGTATTCTTCTGTTCGTCTTCATTCACGGCAAAACAGTTAGAAATCATGAATCAAAATTTAAGGGCAAGAACTCCATTTGAACTCGGTTTTAATATGCCTGCTGAATGGGAGCCACACGAGGCTACATGGATCGCCTGGCCCCACAACCGAACGGACTGGCCGGGAAAATTGGCGGCAATCGGGTGGGTCTATGGAGAGATTGTTCGAAAGATTGCATCTGGCGAGATCGTTCGTATCATTGTCAATTCAGAGACTCATGAGAGGGGGGCGTGGCGTATCCTTACAAGGGTTGGCGTTGATCTCTCCAGGATCGAGTTCTTTCTTTTTGAGACAAATCGCGGTTGGATGCGCGACTTCGGCCCGGTCTTTGTACGTTGTAGAGGAGAACGACCCAAGGTGGCAATTACCCGTTTCCGATTTAACGCCTGGGCGCGATACCTGGATTGGGAAAAGGATGACGCAATTCCGGAGCGTATTGCTGAGACGCTTGGATTCTGTCTTTTCTGTGCCAAATCCAAAGACCGGGATATTGTCCTTGAAGGTGGAGGTATAGATGTAAACGGTCGTGGAACGCTGATTACTACGGAAGAGTGTCTTTTAGATCAGACAACTCAGGTGCGGAACCCGGGTCTTGGTCGAAAAGAGATCGAAGATGTTTTGTGTGATTATCTCGGTGTAACAAATGTGCTATGGCTAGGGCGGGGAATCGCCGGTGACGACACGCACGGTCACATTGACGACGTATGTCGGTTTGTCAGGCCGGACACCGTTGTTCTTTGCCGCGAGGACAATCTGCGGGATATTAATTACCGGTCGCTTGAGGAAAATCGTGAACGCCTCGAAGGTATGCGGCTTGAGGATGGATCCAGAATTGAGGTCATATCGTTACCTATGCCTGAGCCGTTATATCTCGACGGTCAGCGGCTTCCGGCAAGTTACGCTAACTTCTACATCTCAAATGCTGCCGTTCTCATTCCGACATTTAATGATCCGAAGGACCGTGCCGCTCTTGGCATTCTCACTGAAATCTTCTCTGACCGCTTGGTAGTCGGTATCCACGCCGTTGATCTTGTCTTGGGACTTGGAACTCTCCACTGCCTCACACGTGAGCAGCTTGCGAGATGACGGTGCTGATACAGACATCTTTTTGAAAACTAAATTGGAGTGAGCTTCAGACAGGGTGATATTAATAGTCAACTGGTTTCTAATCGCGTTGAGTCTGGTGATTGTTTCGTATATTATTCCTGGGTTTGAAATAAAGAGATTTGGCACGGCGCTAATAGCCGCAATCGTAATTGGGCTTGTCAATGCGACAATCGGATTTATACTAAAAATCTTGACCTTTCCGATTACCATACTCACATTCGGATTATTTCTCCTTGTAATTAACGCTCTTATGCTGAAGTTTGCGGCGCTGTTTGTCTCCGGCTTTGCCATACGGGGATTCATACCGGCCCTCTTGGGCGCTGTGGTTCTTGCCCTTGTGAATATGGCTCTGCGTTACCTAGTCTTTCGCTAATAAAAGAACTCATAGCGAGTAAGGGCTAAGGAACAGTTGAAAGTTATTCGAAAAACGAATTTATTATGAGTGTTTATTACTGTATGCATAGAAATGAAATCATCCAAGACAATTCTTCATTATTTTATAGGGTATTTATATAACCTACTCAATATGAGTTCAAAAAATATAACTGAGATTGGACTTGACAGCTTTTTAGATACATGTTATTTTCCGCTTTGTAGATGTATGATATCCAGATAAGGTAAAGATTCGATATACATAAGGTAGAATTTATAAGAAATTCAAATCCGGTTTGGCTGAGCTTTTCCTATTTCATTTTAAATTTGCGTTGAATCCCGTTTTTACTGAGAGTGGGGAATACGCTTAATTTCAAAAGGAGAATAATATGAGCGAGGGATGTGTTAGGATGACACTCGCTACATTTCCGTATGGCAACATTCAAAAGTGTAGCTGCGGGGGGTACTACGTCACGTTTGGCTACGTAACGCTTCGACTCAGCTATGAAGAATTGAAGTCCTACGTGGAAATGTTAAGCAGTGTGGTTGAAACCGAATGGTTTCTCAGGGAGAACCCCAAGGCATAGACGACAAATGGAGTTCAGTTCCATTTTTCAGCCCTCTTTAGAGCAGCTTCTTTTCTGGTCATTCTATTTTAGTTAATCCCTTAATAAAATTGCTATGTTTTGTCCTCTTCTTGACATTTAACTAAATAGTGATAAGTTGAATATGAAAATGAATTTCAATATTAGAACGGAGGACAGAAGCAAATGGAGCTAAAAAGTCTTATAGGTCGAGCGCAGAATAGCTTAAAAGTTACTGTCATAGCTCTGGTGGTAATGGGAGTTATCGGCGTCCCCGCTTTGCCAACGACCTCCCGCGCAGATGACGTCGTTGTGGAGTTACAGGTCAAAGATGGTCACTTTCAACCATCTAACTTGATTGTAAAAGCTAATACACCATTCAAAATTAGGATCACCAATGCTGACAAATCTTCGATTGAATTCGAAAGTTTTTCCCTAAACCGTGAGAGGGAAGTGGCGCCGGGACAAACCGTTACCGTGTATTTCCCTGCACTGGCTCCCGGAACTTACGAGTTCTTTGACGATTTCCATAAAAGCAATAAAGGAACTATCACGGCAAGGTAACTATTGATAAAGCTAATGAAGGCGACAACGAGTTGTCCTTTGGACAATCTTCATCAGATTCATCACAAAATATTGCACTGCCGGGAGGGAAACCTTGTGAGAAATGCACTTCTGAAGTTTATACTGCTAACGTTTTTTCCCGTAATATCTTTTCTACCGAGACTAGCATTTGCGCAACTTAATCCCTGGGAGTTTGAAGTTTATCCTTATATGACCGAGGCTCCGGGGGTATTAGAATTTGAGTTGCTCAATGCTTTTGTGGCATGGGGACACAGTCAACCCGGAATAGGAATATCGTCTGGTACTTTTCCGAGTCAATCAATGCTCCTTAACTCCTTCGAGCTCACTTATGGATTGACAGAACACGTTGAGGCGGCTGTTTATCTCGATCTTGCCCGTCCCGAAGATGAATCAATTGATTATGCCGGCTCCAGATACCGCTTGCGTGGAAGGCTCTTTGAGAAAGGAGAATTACCGGTAGACCTGGGCTGGTACGCTGAGCTTGAGTGGCGCCGCACACCCCAGTTTGATGACAATAAGGTAGAAATAGAGGGGCGCCCTATAATGGAAAAAGACTTTGGTCGTTTTACAGTTGATGTTGAACCCATATTTGAGACAACCCTTGATGGGGCCGACAGAGGCAATGGGGTTGAGTTCGGATATGTTGCGGGTCTCTATTACAGGTGGTTTCCAAAGCTATCGCCTGGCCTTGAATTCTATGGGGGCGCTGGATTTATTGGTAATTTTGAGCCTCGCAATGAGCAGCAGCACTATATCTTTGCGGTGTTATGGGGAAAAGACATCCCCGGCGGGATTGGATACAACTGTGGTCTGGGTACTGGCCTAACTCCTGACTCTGACCGAATAATTGTTAAATGTAATTTTGAAGTGGAGAGATTCATTAAGAGATTATTTTAAAGAGTTATCCATTTGTTGACAAAATTCTATTCTCCGTAAAATAATAGAGGTTTTTTCATAAAACGGACCCAAACAAAAAAAGGAGAGTGTTATGCGGACAAGAACAATTTTTATCGGAATTGCTGTGCTAGGATTACTTGGCCTTGTTTTCTTTCTAGGAAATTCAGTTGCAAAGCAACAAAAAGGGAGCAATGCAAATGAGGCACAAATTCAGAGAGGGGAATACCTTGTCAACATTGGAGGATGTAATGATTGTCATTCGCCGAAGATATTTACATCAAAAGGACCGGAGCCTGATCCCACCAGACTTTTATCGGGTTACCCAGCCGCTTTGAAGCTTCCCCAAATTCCTCAAGGTGTAATCGGTCCTGATAAATGGGGCGGATTGCTCTCAAACGACCTAACGGGGTGGGTCGGGCCGTGGGGAGTGAGTTTTAGTGCCAATCTCACCCCTGATGCCGAGACCGGGCTTGGGAATTGGACGGATGGTATGTTCATCAAGGCAATGCGCACCGGGAAACACGCGGGTGTAGGGCGAGATATTCTACCGCCAATGCCCTGGTACGCATTGGCAAAACTCACCAACGGGGACCTTAAAGCCATATTCGCGTATCTAAGGACACTGAAGCCAATCAAAAATAGAGTTCCTGATCCAATACCGCCAAGTGGAAAATTGTAAAAGAATCTCAAATCATCCGAGCCTGCGAGAATCTACGTAGAGACGCAAGATTTCGCATCTCTACAAATGGATGCCCTCGACTAGATCGGGGTTAATGCTTCCCGATTACTACATTCGGGAACAGGATTCGGGTATAACAGTGTGAAAATGCTCCACCTTTAAAACCTCTGTGATTTTAAAATAGAGAACATCACCCAGAATCCCAAAAATCCGGCGGATAGAAATCCCAAAATTCCGAGGAGCGTTGCCCATGATGATTTCCCGAAAAGAATGAGAAGGAATGAGGAAATGATAAGGGTTGATGTTATCAAAGAGAGGATAAGACGATTTACGATTTTTTCCCATGTAGATGCCGACTTTTCGGCTCCCGTATCTTCTACGCGGATCTTAAATCTTCCGCTCTCAAGATTGTCGAGTATGCCTTTTAGCTGAGGCGGCGCCTCTTGAATGGTTCTCGAAAGCGTTACGACTGATTTTGCCAAATCACTAGAGACCCTGTCTAGGTTGTATCTTTTCTTGAATATCTCGACCAGATACGAATGCGATTCTTCAAAGATGTTTATGTCGGGGTCTAATTTCTTTCCGACTCCTTCCATTGTGATAAGTGCTTTGCACATGAGTGCGTACTCCAGTGGAATCCTGATTCTATGCCTGAATGCTCCTTCCAGTATGTCCTTTATAAAAGCCCCAAGCTCCATGTACTTTAAAGGCTTTCCAAAGTGCTTTTCGCAAATGTCCATTACGTCCGCGCGGAACTCGGACATATCCACGTCGTCTTCTTTTATTCCGATTTTGTAGAATATTCGGACGACCTCTTCAAAGTCCTCTCTCATGATAGAAAGGATGAGCAGGAGCATTGTGTCCTTTACCTCTTCGCTCACTCTTCCTGCGAGTCCTAGATCGAGGTAGGCGAGTCTGCTGCCTTCCATTACAAAGATGTTTCCCGGATGGGGGTCTGCGTGGAAAAACCCGTCGCGAAATACCATCTCAACTACAGCTCTAAGTCCGCGTCTTGCAATGAGCCTTGGATCGTATCCGCGGAGAGGAGCATCCGTAATCTTTACGCCTTCAATAAATTCCATAGTTAAAGCCTTTTTCCCTGAGAGTTCCCTGTAAACCTTGGGGAAATAGAGGTTGGGATTTAGTCCGAAGTTTCTTCTAAACCTCTCTGCATTTGCCGCTTCAATCGTAAAATCAAGCTCTCTTGTCATTGCTCGCTCAAACTCTCTTACAACCTTTCTTGGGCTGTAGAGCCTGAGTTCGGGAATGCTGTTTTCGACCAGGCGCGCAAGGAGATAGAGCAGGTCAATGTCGCTTTCGATGAGAGGCTTTATGTCGGGACGCTGTATTTTTACGGCGACCTGTGCGCCGTTTTGAAGAGTTGCCTTATGGACCTGTGCAAGAGACGCAGACGCTATAGGGTTCGGGTCAAAATTGGTGAACACTTCTTCAACCTCTACACCGAGTTCCATTCTGATTTGGTTTGCCGCATCTTCGTATGGAAATGGTGGAACGTTGTCTTGCAGTTTTGAGAATTCGTCAATATAGGCAGGGGGAATAAGGTCCGGTCGTGTGCTCAGTATTTGTCCGAGTTTTACAAACGTAGGGCCTAGTTCTTCAAGCGCCTGACGCAGACGCTCCGCGTTAGAGGACGGTTTTGTGCTGGGTGTTGGAATAATTATTCCCAGAACCCGCGAATCTCTAAGTCCAAGCCTCTCAATAATGTGGCCATAGCCGTGTTTTGCCAAGACCGTAAATATCTGCCTTAGCCTTTGGACATCCTGAGTTTTGGTGAGAATGGAAAGGACACTCAATTATTCGAGCCTGAGTTTCTTTCTGAGATTTTCCACGTTATAGTAGGGCTCGCCGTGCTTTTTTGCCTCTTCGTAAAAACTCTGAAGCTCCTTTAAAATGGAGCCGAGTTTTTCTCTTCCCTGATCTGTCTCTAGGGCTTCTCTGGGGGTTTTATTCTCAAGAGCTTCAAGGGGTTTGTCAATCCATCCGTCATAGTACTCATCAAGAGCCGTGTCGAGTTCGCTCTGGCTTTTGACTCCGGGGGGACGTTTCCTCCCCTTTGAGGTCTCGCGGGGTTGTTTGTCTAAGAATGATTCCAATTGTTGTATGGAATCCTCTTTATGAGTTATTAGACCCCGGAGTTTACTTTCAATGAGTCTCTTTTCCTTAGAGAGTAGGTTCGATGAATAACACTCAATTGTGAGTTTATTCCTTTCAATCTCAATGCTCCCCAGTATTCTGCTTTCGCCTCTTTTTCTTTTCCTGACCCATGAAAATGCCCTAAGTTCATCTGTTCCGCTCTTTATCTCTTCGAGTGAATTTATTTTTTCTAATTTCTCTAAGGCTTTTTTGTAATCTGCCACGCTGTAGATTGAAGAGGCAAAGGCAAACTCATCTCCTTCTGGTGTAAAAAACTGTGGATGGTTGGCTATATCTTCGATGTAGCGCTCTATTAAAAATCCCCAATCTTTCAGATATTCTTTCGGCGTGTGTTTTTTCCCGAAGGTTTTTCTGTATTCTTTAAGCTCGCGTTTGAAAAAGTCAAGAATAATGGGTTTAAACGCCTGTGGGTAGATCGAAACCACACCGGAAAAATACGTGCTGCCCTTTACTCTGAGCGGTCTTGCTCCAACTATGTCAGAGCGCATGATCTGCAATGATGTCGCGGAATCTTTTATCTGAAACACCTCTCCTGTGAATATATCCCTTATACGACACCCCTCTTTTGAAATTACTTCTTCTACCTCAAAAAAGCTGTAGAGATTATCCATCCAATCGTTGAGTATAGACCTTTCAATGTCCAAGAGGTTGCGGCCTTCTTCTTCATAAAACCGATAAATGAGCCTCTTTCCGGTATCGAGCAGCTTAAAATCATATATAAACCAGTCGAGAAATTTTGTAAATGTAAGGTCGTCAATATCGTCTTCAGCTATCTCTTTGCTGGAGAGTCCGGGGTCGTTCATCCATATATAGAACGCCTCTCCCATCTGCGACTGTATCTCAGAACGGTTGGAAAAATCAATGAGCTTCATCTTGAGATCTCGCTCAACCTGATCAATCTCGTAATGGGCAAGATCAACTACTGGATTCCCTCTATAACAGCAATCCTCAAACCTCTTTCCGCTTCCGCATATACATAGAGATTCTAAATCTTTCATATAACTAAAACTTAAATCATATTGAACGGGGTGTCAATTTCATGATTGCCCTTTTTATCGGACAATTCATTTTGTTCTATGATGGGATATCGTTGCAAATCTTTGCCCAAGGAATCGGCGTCGAAAGTTGAAAATTTCCTCTAGTTGTTTGCGCACGAGCAATTTACTTATGAGATTTCCCAAAGATCCCAATGGAAGAGCATTGCACTATATCCTGCATCTCAACACCTCCTTTAATCTCTTGAAAGAGATGCTGATGGTGCCAGAAGCTATAAGGGCCAATGCGCTGCTGATCAACAAAGAGACTCGGTTCGTCAACGTGAGTGATTTCTGTTACTATGTCATCCGAATGCCCATTATTGGAGTTACGTGATAGGTTATAATCATACCCGCGTACATCTTTTCAGGAAGTTCTGAGGTTATTTGGAGATGCAAAGAGGGCGACGTAATAAGTGTCAGGTTTTTGGGGCTTGAGAAAAACTCCCAGGCCTCGCCGATTGTAATTGGCATACGCTGTGTTTCGTGTATTCGATGGAGTTTCATGGCTATATATTCGTATCCCTCTCTAAAACTCTAGCAAATTGAGGATTATTTGAGACGATTTCCATCGCTTTCAGCGCGCTTTTCTCTTTATCTTTTATCTCAAGCATTATATCAAAGTCAAAATTCTCCGTTTCGTTCAGGAATCTCTTAAAATGCTCAACATTAATTGTCTTTGCGTGGTTTCCTCTCCTCCCGTCAATTTCCTGAGAACTATAGTCAACCATAGGAACTCCATCCACCTTTTTCCAGGTTCCGGTGAATATCTGAAAGGCTTCCTTTATTGCCTCTCCATGATTATTTAATTCGTGATGAAAAACATCGAATAATATGGGGGTTCCGGTTTTGGTATGGATTTCGAGGCAATCTTCTAAGCTGTATAGCCGATCATCGTTTTCTATTACGAGTCGTCTGCAGATTCTATTGCTCAGCTTTTTAAACCTTCTAATGAACCTTTTTATGCTTTCCTCTTTGTCGCCGTAAACTCCTCCGACGTGAATTTGAATCTTTGCGGAATCATTAAGACCAAGCAAATCCAGGATTTTTGCATGATACATGAGTTCTCTTATGGTGTTTTCATACACCTTTTCGTCTAAAGAGTTAATGAGTGTAAATTGATCGGGATGCATGGAGATTCGGATGTTATTTCTCTTTATAAAATCCCCTATGGCTCGAAATTTCTCCTTAAAATAATCTCCCCAGGGAGATTGACAAACAGGATGAGAGCCAAACGGGATCAGGTCTGAGGAGATTCTGAAAAACAGTAGCTGATGCTCGACATTGAACCGGAGCGTAGAGTGCAAGTAATCTAAGTTGTTTTTAACTGTTTCTATAAGACGCTCCTCGGA
Organism: Ignavibacteriales bacterium; assembly: GCA_050259195.1. GTDB lineage: Bacteria > Desulfobacterota_D > UBA1144 > Nemesobacterales > CSP1-2 > PSLL01. The sequence continues at coordinate 4,113 of JBLNAE010000300.1, read as the reverse complement.
ATATGACCTCAATCTAAACGTCTTATTGCCCTTGCCTTCAAGGCTCAGGTTTATACAAGGATAGCCTATTTTCATCTTTTTTATCTTAGCTTAATTAACCACAGAGTTCACAGAGAAAGATTTTGGTGAGATGCGGAGGAGAATACCCGTTCGCCTATACGATAATACTTACGCAATGAGTCCGCCTATTATGGCACCAAGCAAGAGTGACCCAATATGAGAAAGTGATAAGACCAGTCCACCCAGACCGGCAATTATTCCAAGGAGTGGAATGCCGGTTAAACTCGATGCGAATATAAATAGAACGATGCTGAATATAATACCCGGCAGGAACACAGCGACTATGGCCGAACCTACACCGCCCGCCTTCTTTCCGCCGACTAGCCCGGCAATGAACGCCCCGATGCCGGGTAACCAGAATAGAAGAAGTGAAATCACAAACATCCAGAACATTGCGCTTACAATGCTGCCCTTCCTTTCTTCAGCCATTTTATTCTCCTCTTTTTTACTCACGATATTTTCCTATTGGGTAATATAATACGTCTCTTAGCATAAGCAATTTCCGAATTGAGTTTGCAGGGGCGCATCTCGCATTCACCCATAATTGAGATGATCGGATGGGGACAGAACAATACTCTGTCCTTATAATTAGGAAGGAAATAGAATCGAGAAGGTCACGACCAAGACTCGTGACCCATCCACCTAAAGCCTACCTGTAGTACAACCGCATTAAGACAATGCTCGACTTACGGCTTAATCTTCGTCCCCAATACCTTTAAAAACTTCGCCAACCACTCAGGGTGAGCAGGCCAGGCCGGAGCGGTGACCAGATTGCCGTCCACATGGGCCTTGTCTACCGGCAAGTTCACATACTCGCCGCCTGTGCGCTTCACATCCGGCCCCACAGCGGGGTAAGCGGAACAACTCCTCCCTTCAATCATCCCGGCTGCTGTCAGAACCTGTGCTGCATGACAGATGGCGGCAACGGGCTTATTTGCCTTGGCAAAGTGGCGCACAATCTGGATCACTTTTTCATTTAAACGGATATATTCAGGCGCGCGCCCGCCGGGAATTACAAGAGCATCGTAATCTTCTGCCCTCACTTCATCAAAAGTAGCGTTCAGGGCAAAGTTGTGCCCCGGCTTCTCGCTGTATGTCTGATCTCCCTCGAGATCATGCACTGCCGTTCGAACCTTCTCACCGGCTTTTTTACCCGGACAGACTGCGTCAACGGTGTGTTTTCTATAGCAGCATATTTATCTATCCTTTCAATGTCATTCAATTTCGTAAAGTCCACAAGGCCGCGTATCTCAACTGAGTAATCGGGCTTTATGAATACTCCCACGCTGGGCTTACCCCAGAGTAGAATCTTCAGGACCTTTCGTTTCTTCTCAAAGTCGAATGAATCTATATCCGCTTGCAGTTCTAGTAGTCAGTCAACTTGAAGATGATGGCATTAGCGCCCTTCTATGGTTCGGCAAGCTCACCAGGAACGGCTTGACTCAAATACCGTTCACCCTGAGCCTGTCAAAGGGTGTATTTGCTTGCCCAAATCCCATCAAATTTAGGTTGACTGACCACTAGCCTTAGCTCGTTTATAGTCCTTAATCTGGTATTCCTATTCTTAAGCGCTTCTATGTTCTTTCTGATCGCTTCCCTTTCTATTCTTAACTTCTCCATTCTGCCATCTAGCTTTTCTCTGTCAAACCTTCCCGTCTGGTAGAGATCGAGCAGCCTTTCTTCTTCGGTCTCCTTGTTCTCGAGTAGTTTAGTTAGGTCCTCTATGTTTTCATCTGATGAATCTATAGACCAGGATTGAAGTATTGCCTGTTTGAGTAGGGTAGGGTTCCTAAGGAGCCTCTTTATTTCTTCCCAAACGAGCATTTCAATTTCGCCAACCCTTACGCTCTTGGTCGGGCAATCCTTTCCTAAATGATGCATCCATCCGTTCCAGCACATATAATACATCCTTTCCTTGCCCGTCCCTTTATCCCTGTAGCATTTCGCTGTCATCTTGCAACCGCACGAGTCGCAGTAAATGAGACCGCTAAGGAGATAATTCCTCTTGGCATTTCTTTTTGATAGGCTCTTTCGGCTTTTTAAGGCCTCTTGCGCAAGCTCAAAAACGGCCTTGTCTATGATTGCTGGCACCTTAGATGTTATCCACTCGTGCTTTGGTCTCAGGTAACTGACGTTCTTGTCAACTGCCTTCCACATCCACCTGACAAACTCTCCTGTATACATGGAATTACTAAGGACGCGTCTTACGGTTGATCTAGCCCACCGGTTAGACTTTCGCCTGTGATTGTATCCCTTTGTATCCACGGGTGTAAGATAGCCTAGCTCATTCAAACGTTCCTGAATTGACTGTGTACTTAGTCCTTCAATGCAGAGGTTGAAGATTAGCCTTACAACATCGGCTTCGCACTCTACGGTCTCATATTGCTTTGTCTCTTCATTCCAGGTGTAGCCATAGGTCACTTTGCCGCCCAGAAACTTCCCCTGCCTGGCTTTTTCCATCTTACCTCTTAGCATCCTTCTGAGTATCTTCTTCTTTTCATAGGCGGAGATCCTGCTGAAATAAACTCCTGGTCCTCATCGTCAAAGTTGTATTCCTGGCTTGGTGTTATTACCACCACTCTATTCTTTCGGAATGTGTCTTTGATAATCATCCAATCAATTTCTTTCCTGGCCCTTGTAAGCCTGTCAATGTCAACCACGAACACGGCATCGAATAGGCCGCGCTCAGCACCCTCTAACAGCGCGGTCATGGCCGGTCTTTCCTCTATTGTTTCCCCGGATATGCCATCGTCAATATAGGGTTCTTTTACTTGAATATATCCCTTTTGCTTCATAACCTCCGGCATGACTGAAAGCTGAGAAGCTATGGTGTGTTTCTCTCTTTGTCTCTCGGTGCTAACCCTCGCATAAATAACCGCTCTATTCATTGCTTGCCTCCTTATATCTACTAATAGTTTTATCTCAAGTCGTCGCAGGTTATACGCATAAAATTTACGCAAGTAGAAAGATATTGTCAAGCATAAATTATGCGTGTAAAATACAATCGAAATGTCAAAAGCTGATCTAATAATTGAACTCACGAAGAAGAAAACCCGTCGAGTCAGCCTTCAATTTAATGCTAAACTTTGGGAGTTATTTCTTAAGTCCGCAAACAAAGAACAAAGAGTTCCCACTCAGTTGCTTGAGGAACTAATCTTAAAGCACCTCGAAAAGCAAAATCTGCTGAAATAAGGTGAGATAAAAATATGAGCGAAGCGATAAATATCATCACGGGGTTTGGAGAAGTGGTGCAAGACCTTTTAGTGCCCGAACTAAAGTGAAACTTCGGGTGAGCAAGCAGCGCTTGGAGAGGTTTATAACAGAGCTTCTAGGTTGAACTACTTAACGCGGCGAATATGAAATCTATAATAGAAAAATTGTTTGTTGGATTCGTTGTAATTTCATTAGCAATATTAGTTTTTATTTCGTTTAGTTGTATGCCTGCACCCCAAGCACCCGTACCTATCATGCCCGAAATGATTACAGAACAAAGTAAGTCCTGCGCGCATGCCTGCCATCAATTTATGTGCTATGTAACAGCGCATGCGGTCAAATGAGAGGCGGTGCGACGACAGCTAGGCAACGTAGGCAGTGTCTAGACAACTGTAATCAAATTTTAAAAGACTGTTATTCAACTTGTGTGAATGAATAGCTGTTGCTTGCGTAGAGATAGGAAGGTCGAGATGAGTCTGCCTAACAGGACAAAGAACACTATTTGGGCGCTTATAGCCTTTTTAATACTTATTGGTTTGTTAATCATATTGGTAAAGCTGGGATACATACCAGAATGGGGAGAGATTATTTTTTGGGGATGTATAACACTTATTGCATTTAGCATCTTAGGTGTATTATTGGGCCTGCTGGATGACATAATAGGCCAGAGAATCAATAAGAAAAGGCTCAAACGTTATATGGTGATTTTTCTCCCACCTGTCGTTATTTCCTTTTTTGCTGCTGGTTTTTCTGCGGCAGTACATGAAGCTGAATATTACCCATGGGACACATTTCTTTTGTACGTCATTATGTGTCTCGTATTTTGGTATGCAGGGGCTG
>JBLNAE010000299.1:0-5747 GCA_050259195.1 Ignavibacteriales bacterium | reverse complement strand
ATTTGTCTGGAGGAGCTGTAAATTCATATTCCCTTTGTGTGCTGTCATCTCTTACCCTGAGCATCCCTCCACCAACTAGAGTAACCTCCCCTATAATTTCAGTTGGTGTAGTAGATACCTGAGTCTCAATCGGTGCAACAGCTACCTGCCTTGCCTGCTGCCTCATTTGAGTCTTTCCAGTCTCCGTGATAGAGACTGCCCAGCCACCTGCAACCCTTACAACAACACTGTCGCCTACTTCTATTCCACTAAGCTGGCTGTTTTTTGCTGCAACATTGAAGACTTCACCATTAGGTTCTTCTAAGCTGATTATACCATTATCAACCCCTTCTACTCTGCCCGATATTGTGAATTCATCTTGTACAAAGCACAGGCTGGGGATTGTGATAAGACTCAGTACAGTGGCAAATGCGATTATATTTCTCATTTTTCTCGCCTCCTTTTTGTTCTGTCCTATCTATGTAATAGGATAAATGATCTCAATATAAAATGCTCTCTCTTTTTATGAAAACTAAGTACAAGGAATAAGTGTAGACTCTTAAAGCACCAAGGGTTTAAGTAGCGTGGAGAACAATCTTGTTCTAAAATCCTCTCCTCTTGAAGTCTCCGCGTAGACAAGATATTTTGATGTTATGGCAAAAGTTGGAATTATAGTAGGAAGCGATTCGGATTTGGAGATTATGAACGAGGCGTGCAAGGCGCTTGAGGAGTTGGGAATGGAATACGAGCTCCGCGTGGCTTCTGCGCACAGGACTCCGAATAAAGTAAGAGAATACGTGGAGTCGGCAGAGAGCAGGGGGATTGAGGTGATAATCGCGGGCGCGGGATGGGCGGCGCATCTTCCCGGCGTGGTGGCCGCCTACACGACAATTCCGATAATCGGAGTTCCTGTGGATTCCTCCCCGCTTAAAGGGATTGATGCTCTCCTCTCAATAGTTCAGATGCCTCCCGGAATCCCGGTGGCTTCGATGGCGATAGGGAAGGGGGGGGCTAGGAATGCAGGCCTGTATGCCGCTTCAATCCTTGGACTCAAGTATCCTGAGATAGGGGATAAAATTAAAGACTTCCGCCAGAGACTTGCCAAAAAGGTCGAAGAAGCGGCGAAGAAGGTTGATAAATAGATACAGGTACTGAAGTAGTTAAGGAAAATAATTCCGAATCATCTCAAAAAGCGGCGTCTGTTCTCGGAGAAGGCGGGATTATTATATACCCTACAGAAACGCTTTATGGTATGGGCGCGCTTGCCCCGAACGAGGAGTCCGTAAAAAAAATATTCAACGTAAAAGAGAGATTTTACGGAAAACCCATTCCAATCCTCGTAAAAGATAGAGAAATGCTCTCTCAGTTTGTCGAGGTTACTGAAGAAGCTTCTCAACTCATTGATAAATTTCTTCCGGGTCCGCTCACACTGGTGCTCAGACAAAAGAAAGATTTGCCCAACTTTATCTCGGCAGGAACCAGGAAAGTAGCAGTCAGAATTTCAAGTCATCCGTTTGTGAGACGCTTATTTGACTCCTTATCCGAACCTTTAACCTCGACAAGCGCAAACGTAAGCGGAGAGGAAAATCTATTTAATTTCGATGAAATTTATAGGACGTTTAATGGCAAGGTTGACCTTATAGTAGATTCGGGTAATCTTCCCCCTTCAAAAGGCTCCACAGTGATTGATTTAACGGTCAAACCCCCTCGGATTGTGAGAGAGGGCGATATTAGCAGAGAGGCGTTAAAAGAGTTTGTAAAAATTTAGCCGCGAATGAACACGGATTTACACGAATAATACCAGTTTGATGTCATTGCGAGGAGAGAAGCGACGAAGCAATCTCAAAATGGGATTGCTTCACAAGGCTCGCAATGACAACTCCACATTCGATTTTCTTTCCATTCGTGGACATTAGTGTCAATTAGTGGCTAATAACAGGAGTTTCTCGAATGGTAATGGTAGCTCCTTTTCGCGGGGTTCGTTATAACCCTGAAAAAATCGGCGCCCTTGATTCTGTTCTTGCCCCGCCTTACGACGTGATAAACTCCGAGGAGCAAAACGCGCTCTATGAGAAAAGCCCTTATAACGTCATTCGCATTATACTCTCAAAGGTTGAGGGCGACGAGAAATATGTCCAGGCCGCTGAGACTTCTAGAAAATGGGCTAAAGAAGGGATACTGATTCGAGATAGCGAGCCGTGCATTTATCCCTACTATCAGGAGTTTGAAGAAAATGGAAGAAAGATAACACGCAAGGGATTTATATCGGCGGTGAGGCTTGAGGATTTCTTATCAAAGAGGATTCTCCCTCACGAGAGAACCTTCTCTGGACCAAAATTGGACAGGCTCAAACTCACTTCTGCATGCAATGCAAATCTGAGTCCCGTTTTTGCGATCTATTCCGATCCCGAAGGAAATCTGGAAAGGGCTATAGAGGAAAAACTCTCGGAACCCTTAATTGATGCGGTTGGCGGAGACGGAGCGAGAAACAGGTTGTGGAGAATCTCTGATGATGATTTGATCTCGAAAATTAAAAGCGCGATGCTGGAGCGCAGCCTCTTGATTGCCGACGGCCACCACCGATATGAGACGGCTTTAGAATTCAGGAACATTCAGAGAAAGAAATTCGGAACGGGTTCTGGAAACTGGCCTTATGAATACGTAATGATGTACCTCTCTCGCGCAGAGAGCGAAGGGCTGATAATTAAGCCCACTCACCGCGTGGTAAAGAATCTAGGCTCCATCGGGATAGAAGAATTTCTGGAGAAACTGAAGGGGCGGTTTAACGTAGAGAAAATTTCCTCAGAGGGAATCTCCGCACTCAGCCATCAAGAATTTGCGGTGCTTATAAAAGACTCGATATTTAAAGCTTCTCTAAAGGAACCTGGCAGCCGCTCTCCGGTTCATTACAAAAACCTTGCGGTGATTCTCCTTCACACCCTTGTATTTGATGGGGTTATAGATGAGGAAGAAGCTAGGATATTCTACACAAAATCCCTCGAAGAGGTCTTTAGCCTTGTGAAAAGCGGAGAATACAAGCTCGGTTTTATTCTTCCGCCGCTAAGAGCAGTAGACGTATTTGAATTTGTATCCTCAGGCGAGAAGATGCCCCACAAGACGACCTATTTTTATCCAAAGCTCCTCTCGGGGCTTGTTTTTCATCTGCTTGGATGAGAAGGTGTCGGGAGGCAGAACGGAATCGCTGTTCAGTTGTAGTCTGCCGATTTGCCACAACTATATGGTGTTTTTCTTTTCATTCTTGTGTCAGCGTGGTTCCAATATCACACCAATCTTTGTTCATCTTGACTTGTTTGTTGATGTGTATATATGATTAATGCCGGAGTTCGCAAGCAACCGGGTAACTCCTCAAAGCGTTAAAAGAATGGTAGCGTTTTTACTTATAGTCATAATTCTGGGAGTTTTGATAGCCGCGTTCGTGGGCATATACAACTCCCTTGTTAGATTAAGAAACACGGCTGACCAGTCGTGGTCTGATATTGATGTGCAGCTCAAAAGAAGACACGACCTTGTGCCGAATCTCGTTGAAACCGTAAAGGGCTACGCGGCGCATGAGAGAGGCACGTTTGAGAAGGTAGTTCAGGCAAGGAATGTGGCCATGCAAGCCACTTCTCCCGCCGATAAGGCCCAGGCGGAAAATGCGCTCCAGACGACTCTAAGGAGTCTTTTTGCCCTTGCCGAGAGCTATCCTGAACTAAAGGCGAACCAGAATTTCATAGAACTTCAGAAGGAACTCTCAAACATAGAAGAGCAGATTCAGCTCTCGCGCCGGTACTATAACGCCGTTGTAAGAGACCTCAACACAAAGATCGAATCCGTTCCGAGTAACATTGTTGCAAATATGTATGGCTTTAAAAAGAAGGAGTATTTTGAGCTTGATTCCGCCGAAGAGAGAAAGGCGCCCGAGGTGAGGTTTGGATAAGAGTAGGGATGCGTTAAAACGTGCCCCTGCCATGCACATGCAATCACGCGTCATTTTGAAACTGACTGCAATTACTTCAACTCCTTGTAAATAGAAAGAAAAAAGTGAATTTTAAGGTTTGAGTATTTAGATTATTTGGGGGGTTTTGAGCTACTATGGACACCTATTTGGACACCAAACTAAACCCATTCTGAAAGTTTTTCTATTCGATTTCTTCGATAGATTTGACTTCTTCAATAATGCTGCTATAGCAATGAAGGGAATTCAATATAAGGAGAATTCCCTTGATTATTACAAAAATTAGTGCAAACCAACGGCGTTTATTGTCCGTATCCGACATCGCAAAGGAATACGGTCTTAAACCCAGCTTCGTTTACCACCTTAAGCGGTATTCGAAACTCCCATATATTCAAATAGGTAAGAAAATCCTGTTCCGAGAGAGTGACTTTCTCAAGTTCTTGGAATCGCATCTTATAGACAAAATCGGGGGTGAAACATGAGTCAACACCCAACCGATTTTATCTATGTTGACGTTGCCTTCGGAGGCGCGTCAAACAGAAACAACATCATCAAAGCTGATTTTCTTAATGACTATGCCAAGAAATGGAGAGCACAGAGCCGCAAGAAGTTCATAGAGTGCTATACGACCTATTTTCAATACTCCGATGAGCTTCTTGACCACGTTAAAAAAACAGGTTCAGTTCGGCGTTTTAATGGTTCTTGTTGGGCTAATTTTTTCCCTCTTGACGTTGATGACTCAGCCGATCTTGAAAAGTCCCTTAATGGCACCAGGGCTATTGTTACCAAGCTGAGAGATGATTGTGAGATTGACCCTAAAAATCTCAGAATCTACTTTTCAGGAGCTAAGGGGTTTCATATAGAGATACCAGGAAAGCTATTTGGAGGCTTTACACCCTCCCCAAGGCTACATGAGGAGTTTAGAGCATTAGCCAAGCTGATTAGCGAGGACATAGACCTTGTGATATACGACAAAGTGAGACTATGGAGGCTAAAAAATACAATCAATTCAAAAAGCGGCCTCTACAAAATCCCATTGACCGTAGATGAGCTTTTTGACCGCACAATAGAGCAAATCAAAGAAATGGCTAAGGGGCCAAGAAGAGAGGGCATTTTCTTTGATCCTAATATGAGTGTAAGCCACCCCCTTAAGAGTCTTTATGAGCAAGCTAGGCAAAGTACTCTAAAGCCTAATGAAAAGTCAAAAGAAGAAAAGAAGTATGAGAAGCTTATCAATGGCAAAGTCCACGAAGGGGAAAGAAACAGCACTTTAACGAGCTATGGGGGGAAACTTAAAGCTTGGAATATACTCGAGAACGAAGCGTTTACTATCCTCTTGGCTCTGAATGAAGTTCGGTGCTTGCCTCCATTGGAAGAAAGGGAAGTAGAGAGCATAGTCAAGAGTGTTTGGCATTATGAGAATGAAACCGAAAAGGCAGATTTTAAAATTATTACTCTTGCCGATTACATCCCCAAGCGCAAAGGCTGGTTTCTTTCTGATGCAATCCCTCTGAATTTTCCAACTTTGATTTATGCAGATGGAGGCATTGGTAAAAGTTTCCTTGCTCTTTACCTATCAATCCAAGCGTGTCGAGGGGGTCAAAGTTTCATGGGGCTTAACTTCCCCCCAGAGCCTCAGAACCGTGCTTTACCTCGATTGGGAACTTGATCCTGATGAGTTTGCGCTGAGAGCAGGAGGGATTGTTTCAGGGTTGGAACTCCCCGAAATACCTATAGCAAATTACCATTGGATATAAGGGATAATAGATTAAAATAAGAGTTATGAAACCATACTCCCAAGATATCCGTG
>JBLNAE010000298.1:0-2718 GCA_050259195.1 Ignavibacteriales bacterium | reverse complement strand
GGCTTCACAGAAGCTAGAAATATTTTATCCGAAACTGAAACAATTTCATTGACTTAGATTAGCTTCCGTACCCAAATTCTCTTACAAGGTTTGTGTTCTCGCTCCATCTTTCTTTTACCTTAACCCAGAGTTGGAGATAGACCTTAGCGCCAAGAATTCTCTCAATGTCAACCCTTGCAAGAGTCCCAACCTGTTTTAGCATTTTCCCCCTCTCCCCAATTATAATTCCTTTGTGAGTATCCCTCTCAACGTAGATTACGGCTGAAATCCTCACGAGATTCTTCTCAGGAATATCCTCAAATTCTTCAACTAAAACGGCAGTTCTGTAGGGAATCTCTTCGCGCGTAAGATTGAAAATCTTCTCTCTTATAAGCTCGGCGACAAGAAATCTCTCAGGCTGATCCGTAATCATATCGTCCGGAAAATATTTTGGCCCCTCCGGGAGATAGTTTTTAATGGTGCTTAGAAGATCATCAATTCCATTAGCTCTAAAGGCGGAAACGGGTATTACTTCAACGAATTTCCCTTCGAATTTCTGCGATTCCGAAATAATCTCTAAAATTTCGCTCTTCCTTACAGTGTCAATTTTATTAATCACCAATATTGCCGGCTTAGAAAGGCTATTAATTATAAAACGGTCGCCTTTGCCAAAGGGTTCTTTCACCTCAATCATCATTAAAATAACATCCGCCTCTCCAATCGCGCTCATCGCCGTCTCGACCATAACCTTTCCGAGTTCGCCTTTGGCCTTGTGTATCCCAGGGGTATCAAGAAAAATGAGCTGGGCATCAGGAAGGTTTTTTACCCCGACTATTCGATTCCTTGTCGTATTCGGCTTTTCCGAGACCGCCGCAATCTTCTCACCAACAATGGCGTTAAGGAGAGTGGATTTACCCACATTCGGTCTTCCAATTATAGAGATAAAACCGGAATGAAAATTATTTTCAGTAGTTACTTCTTGTTTCATTTAACATTAAATTGTACCTGGCAGTGAAAAAATGTAACATTAAAGGCTCATCTGCTCCCGCCTTAGAAAATCCAGCACTCAACAAATAGGTTTTGCTTACACTCCCCGTCTATATACCACTCGCCTTCTCAAGCCCTTTTTCACCAACTCACGGCCCCCTCTATGCTTATGTGGGTCTAAGAACACAAAACACCACATCATCCAAAAGCTTGCGGTCGCCTATTTTAGTGATAAACTTTGCAATGTTCGTGCCCGAAGCCCAATAATCGTAATACCCACAACTTCATTTTTCTTTTCGTTGTAGCGAACAATGATACCCTCACCAATGTCCATTCCAACGGCTGTCTGGGGTTCACCGACTGAAATGTAAAGTACATCTGCCTCTTCATCGTATTCCCAGCTTAGCCTTGGCGCACCCTCAAGTATCTTTAACGCTTTCATATAACCTCCCTCCTTTGTGATAGCACATTTGTAAAGTAAGCAGTTATAAGAAACCCATCTTGACTAGATATCTCCTTATACGCGACTATAATATACTTTTTAGTGAGTGGCGTTTTTGGGTAAAGTCGCACAGCTAGCAATTCACCGAAATCACCCAACTGTATCAAATCGGGATTTGAAATAGTTTCAACGATCTTTTCTTTTTGGTTTTTCATTTCAGGATGTCGACGTATAATATGCGCCCATCGTTCCTCTGTTATCCGTATTGAAATAGAGTTTTTAGAATAAACAATGATCATTTATGACAACTCTTCGCTTCTTTTCTTGCTAAATTCGCTATAAAGGTTAACATTTTTAAACGCCAATTAGAAACAGAAAAAAGGGAGCAGACTTATGCTTGAGCTTTTAGGAGATTGGAAAAGAACCGACTACTGCGGAAGCCTTGGAGGAAAAGACCTTGAGCGCGAAGTGATTCTCATGGGATGGGTTCAGTCAAAAAGGGACCATGGCGGACTCATATTTGTGGATATAAGGGATAGAGAAGGAATTGTGCAGATTGTTTTTAACCCGCAGCTCAATAAAGAATCGCATGAAAAGGCGGGACTGCTAAAAGATGAATGGGCCGTAGCCGTAAAGGGCACGGTAAAAAGGCGCCCGCCTGAGACCTTAAACCCGAACATCAAAACAGGTGAGGTTGAAGTCATCGCAAAAGAAATAAAGATACTTAATACATCAAGGCCCCTGCCATTTCCCATAGAGGACGAGATAAAACTGGACGAGCTTCTAAGGCTTGAATACAGGTTCCTCGACCTGAGGAGACCGGTAATGAGAGACAATATCCTCTTGAGACACGAAGTAGTGAGTGCGACTCGAAGTTATCTAAATTCTAAGGGATTTATAGAGATAGAAACCCCATATCTTACAAGGTCAACCCCCGAAGGGGCGAGGGACTTTTTGGTTCCAAGCAGGCTCAATCCGGGCGAATTCTATGCCCTCCCTCAATCCCCTCAGCTTCTCAAGCAAACGCTCATGATCTCCGGGTTCGATCGCTACTACCAGATCGTGCGCTGTTTTCGCGATGAGGATTTAAGAGCCGACCGCCAGCCTGAGTTCACACAGATTGATTTGGAGATGTCATTTCTGGATGAAAGCGACGTTATGGAAACAGTTGAGGGAATGATTAAGGCAATCTTTAAACATGCAAAGGGGATAGACGTTGAGACACCATTTATAAGAATGAAATACGATGAGGCAATGCTTAAATACGGAAGCGATAAGCCGGATTTAAGATTCGGTCTTGAGCTTCAGGA
>JBLNAE010000297.1:0-28689 GCA_050259195.1 Ignavibacteriales bacterium | reverse complement strand
AAAACTCGGAAAGACAAACCTGTTGGTTTCGGAAATCGGTCTCGGCGCTTGGGCTATAAGCGGGCGCGGATACGGGCCGACGGATGATAAGGAATCCATCCGCGCCCTACACAGAGCCTTAGACCTTGGTGTCAATTTTATAGATACGGCAGACATTTATGGAGATGGACACAGTGAAGAGCTCATCGGACGGGTTTTAAGAGAAAGAGAAGATAGGGAAACCGTAATTGCCACTAAATTTGGTTGGGATTTCTATAGAGACGGTGGAGTAAAGAGCAACCTAAAGAAGAATTACATATCTTTTGCATTAGAAAAGAGTTTAAAGAGACTCGGAAGAGAGTGGATAGACATTTATCAAATACACAATTCAAAGCCAGCCGATATAGAAAGAGATAACGTATACGAAACGCTTGATGAACTTAAAAAACAGGGAAAGATCAGGTTCTACGGGGTTTCAGCCTTTTATATTGAAGATGGTATATCGGCGATAAGAACAGCAAAGCCCGACACAATTCAGGTTATATACAACGTTCTGGAGCAGGAGGTAGAAAAGAAGCTATTTTCTCTTGCCTTAGAAAACGATATGGGGATCATTGCGCGTGAGCCTCTTGCAGGCGGGCTTCTTACAGGAAAATATAATGAGAATTCAAAGTTCCCAAAAACCGACCACAGGTACGGATGGAGCAAGAAATTTTTAGAAGATGGGGCGCGAAAGGTCGGCAAATTAAAATTCCTGGAAAAAGAAGGTCAAACCTTAATTCAAGCCGCTTTAAGATTCTCTTTTTCTCATAAAGCTGTATCCGTCATTATTCCGGGAGCAAAGACTGTGAAACAGGTAGAGGAAAACATAAGTGCGACGGAAGCTGAGCTTAGTCCTGATGATTTAAGACGGATCGGGGAGCTTTACAGAAGTAATTTCCTTTTCTAAATCTGCAATCCGCAATCAGGAAAACGGGTAGTTGGAGAGAGAATCCTTCTTAACAGGGTTTGTTCTTTATAAGACAAAAGTAGGGGCGAACATCCCTACTAGATTCAATAACTGGAAAGCATTAGAATTCATATCCGAATCGAGTTTCCAAATAAACAAACCAAGGAGAAGAAAATTGAGACGTAAAGTTCTATTTCTGTCCCTGATTTTTTCTCTGTTTTCTAGTTTGTGCATTACACATGCCGAAGAGGGCGCGCGTGTGGAGATGTTTTCGCCTCGGGGCACAGTCAAGGAGGTTAGACAGGTTAAGGCTAGATTTTCAGAGCAGATGGTGCCTTTCGGCGAGCCGCGCCTTACAGAGCCGTTTGATATTAATTGTCCCGAAAAGGGACAATCGAGATGGATTGATGGGAAGAACTGGTCTTATGATTTTAGTAGAGACCTTCCGGCAGGGATAGCATGCGAGTTCACTTTAAAACCCGATTTGAAAACCCTCTCAGGAAAAGAAATAAAGGGGCAAAAGAGGTTTTCCTTTTCTACGGGGGGACCCGCAATAAAAGAGTCTTATCCCTATGAAGGTTCTGAATATATTGATGAGAATCAGATATTCATTCTCATGCTTGATGTCGAGCCGAAAGAGGAATCGGTTATCTCGAATGTCTATTTCTCGGTAGAAGGGATAAATGAGCGCGTCGGGGTGAGAATCCTTAAGGGTGAGGAGAGGGAAAAGATACTCAAGGTCAGCGGGCGAAACAGGGACAAGAACATTCCTAAGATTGTCATTCAAGCCAAGCAGAGCTTTCCCAACAATTCTGAGATTCATCTGGTCTGGGGAAAAGGCGTTATGCCTCTCAGCGGCGTGAAAACAAATAAAGACCAGGTGCTCGCTTTTAAGACTCGCGGTCCGTTTACGGCCACGTTTAACTGCGAAAGAGAAAATCCAAAGGCGAACTGCATTCCAATATTGCCAATGAACCTTAATTTCTCCTCGTCTGTTCCCTGGGAATATGCAAGCAAAGTTATACTAAAAGGGAAGAATAAAGTTTATACGCCGTCTAAGGTTGAGGAAAATACTGAATTCGTGGATTCGGTATCGTTTAAAGGTCCATTTCCTGAGATGGCATCGTTTACTATAGAGATTCCGAAGGATATAAAAGACGATGCGGGAAGGGATTTAGCAAATTCGGATAAATTTCCGCTCATCGTGAAGACCGATGAATATCCGCCGCTTGCAAAATTTTCGGCGCGATTCGGGATTATAGAGCTTGGAGACGCAATGCTTCCCGTGACGCTCAGAAACATTGAGCCTCAGGTTGAAACGAGGATGGCTGAGGTTGGAGAGAAAAAAGAGAAAACCGATGAAAAGACAAACGAAGGCGAGTCTCAGAATTTAAAGGGAAGAGTTCATAAAATTTCGACAGGCGGCGATGAGGAGATTATAGAGTGGCTAAAAAAGGTATCTCAGGCAAAGCGTGAAAATTCTATTTTAAAAAATGAAAAGGGAATAAGAGATTTTTCAATTCCCAAGCCGGGCGGTCAAAAGGCGTTTGAGGTGGTCGGAATTCCGTTAAAGAACCCTGGATTTTATGTTGTTGAGATTGAAAGCGATATTCTCGGCGCGTCTTTGCTTGCGAAAAAGGAGCCTATGTACGTTCCAACAACGGCTCTTGTCACAAACCTTTCGGCGCATTTTAAGTGGGGAAGGGAATCTTCAATCGTATGGGTTACTACCCTTGATAAGGCAGAGTCTGTGAAGGACGCCTCTGTTTCAATAAGGGATTGTAATGGAAGGTTGATATGGGAAGGAAAGACCGATGAAAATGGAATTGCCAAAATAAATGCTGAGCTGCCTTCGCAGCAGAATCTTCCTCATTGCAAATTGGATGTCAATTACGGTGAGGCGTCTCCTACGCTTGAGGGTATAGGTGATGGGTTATTTGTATTTGCAAAGACATCAAACGACATGACATTTGTGCATTCAAGCTGGGAGAGCGGCATTGAGCCGTGGAGATTCAACCTTCCGGGTGAATCATACCAAGGAGCAACCATTGCCCACACCATATTTGACAGAAGCCTACTGAGGGCGGGCGAGACGGTTCACATGAAGCATGTTATAAGAAAGCACACGATGTCGGGATTTTCAATGGCACCCGAAATGCAAAAGGCGGTATTGATTCGGCATCAGGGGAGTAATCAGAGATATGAATTCCCCATAAAATTTGACGCAAGCGGCATTGCGGAGACGGAGTGGAAGATACCACCCGATGCAAAGCTCGGGACATACGAGGTGGTTCTCCTAAAAAATGGGACGGGGAAAACTGAATCCCGAACCGCCATCGGTGGATATGAAGAGGGGGACGAAGAGTATTACAATCCCGATGGCTGGACTTCGGGATCGTTCAGGGTAGAGGAGTTTAGGGTGCCATTAATGAAGGGAATTATTCAGCCTCCGAAAGAGCCGCTTGTCAACGTATCTTCCGTAGATGTTGACCTCCTGGTTAAATACCTCTCAGGAGGGGGCGCAGGGAACGCGCCGGTAAAGTTGAGAAGTCAAATCCAGCCCCGGTATGTGAGCTTTGCGGATTATGAGGACTTTACATTTGCAAACGGCGAGGTTAAAGAGGGAATCTCCCGGAGTTCTTATGAAGAAGAACCGGAACGGGAGGCCCAGAAACCGAGGGTTCAGAGCCTTGATCTGGTGCTTGATAAAGCGGGCGCTTTGAGGGCAAAGATAACAGATATTCCAAAGGTTTCGGCGCCTCAGGACATATTAGCGGAGCTTGAGTTTAAAGACCCAAATGGCGAAATACAAACCGTCTCAACGAGAATACCTATCTGGCCTTCAAAATTGCTCGTTGGAATAAAGCCCGATTCATGGGCGGCATCAAAGGATTCATTTAGATTCCAGGTAGTTGTTCTTGATCTGCAGGGCAAGCCCGCTCCGGACAGGTCTGTAAATGTAGACATTCTTGAGAAAAAATACTACTCCCATAGAAAGAGACTCGTGGGGGGATTCTATTCTTATGAAAACATAACCGAGGTAAAGCGACTCGGCTCTCTCTGTGAGGGAAAGACGGATGCGAAGGGTCTTTTAACTTGTGCGGCGAAATCACCCGTTTCAGGGAACGTCATTCTTCAAGCCAGAGCGGTAGACGAAGCGGGAAATATTTCCGCTGCCAATCGAGATGCGTGGATTGCGGGAGGGGACGAGTGGTGGTTTGATGTCTCCGACAATGACCGGATTGACATTCTGCCTGAGAAAAAGAGGTATGAGCCGGGAGAGAATGCAAGGTTTCAGGTGAGGATGCCGTTTAGAGAGGCCACCGCGCTTATCGCCATCGAACGTGAGGGCATAATAGAGGCATCGGTTAAGAAGCTCTCAGGAAAAGAGCCTGTAATAGAAATTCCAATTAAAGAAAGCTACGCGCCAAACGTTTTTGTTTCGGCTCTTGTTGTGCGAGGCCGTGTCGGCGACATTCAGCCCACAGCAATGGTTGACCTCGGAAAACCCGGTTTTAAGCTTGGGGTTTCAGAGATCAGCGTTGGAAGGAAAGGGCATGAGCTAAAGGTAAAGCTCTCTACGGATAAAAGTGTTTATAAAATAAGAGAGAAGGTAAAGGTAAAGGTCGAAGTAAAAACGGCTTATGGAGAGATTCCGCCGAAGGAGAGCGAGGTGGCAATTGCTGCAGTTGATGAGGGGCTTCTTGAACTTTCGCCCAACGATAGCTGGAAACTCCTTGACGCAATGATGGGAAGAAGAGGGTATGAAATCAGAACCTCTACCGCCCAAATGCAGGTGGTTGGGAAAAGGCATTATGGACTAAAGGCATTGCCCCAGGGCGGGGGCGGCGGAAAGCAAATAACACGGGAATTGTTTGACACCCTGCTATTCTGGAAAGCACGCGTGCCATTAAATGAAAAGGGCGAGGCTTATATGGAGATTCCTCTTAATGATTCCCTGACGAGCTTTAGAATTGTGGCGGTTGCAGACGGAAGCGTAGGGCTATTCGGCACGGGAGAGACGAGTGTAAGGACGACACAGGATTTGATGGTTCTCTCAGGGATTCCGCCGCTTGTAAGAGAGGGAGACAAGTTTAAAGCCGGATCTACAGTTAGGAATGTGTCGGATCGCAAAATGGATGTAGAGATTAGAGGAAGTATTAAGGGTGTTAAAGAGCTTCCCATAATTAATGAACCTCTACAGCCGGGTGAGGCAAAGGAGGTTGGATGGGAGGTTGATGCTCCCTATGGCACGGATAGCCTGACATACGAGGTCATGGCGAGGGACAGAGATAGCGGAGCGGAGGATAATCTTAAGGTTACGGAGAAGCTGGTTGAATCAATTCCTACGAGGATTTTTCAGGCTACTCTTACGCAAATTGACAAGAGCTTCGGTACCGACATTGAAAAGCCCAGGGATTCGATTTCGGGTAAAGGCGGGATTAATGTCTCAATCAGACCAAAACTCTCAAACGGCTTGAGCGGGGTTAAGTGGTATATGGAGCGTTATCCATATATATGTATGGAGCAGAAGGTTTCAAAGGCTGTTGCGTTGAGGGATGAAGCGTCATGGAAAAAGATTATAGCCGAGATGCCGTCCTATCTTGATTCAGACGGGCTTGTAAAATACTTTCCAAAAATGGACTTTGGGAGCGACGCCCTAACTTCTTACATTCTCTCAGTCTCAAACGAGGCTGGATATGAGATTCCATCCGATATAAAAAACCGAATGATGGATGGGCTAACGGGATTCATCGGAGGAAAGGTCATCAGATATTCGTCTTTGCCTACTGCCGACCTTTCAATAAGAAAGATGGCCGGGCTGGATGCGCTTTCACGCAACGGTAAGGGCAATGCAAACCTCTTGAGTTCCATTTCGGTGGAGCCTAATCTGTGGCCCACATCAGCTGTGATAGATTGGATGAATGTACTTTTGAGGATTAAAGACATTCCGAATCGCGATAGAAAACTCAAAGAGGTAGAGCAGATAATAAGGTCGCGGCTCAATCTTCAGGGGACCACAATGGGTTTTTCAACGGAGAAGACGGATTACCTCTGGTGGCTTATGGTTTCAGGCGATGAGAATGCTGTAAAGGGTTTATTGACTCTGCTTTCATTTGAGAGCTGGAAAGAGGATATTCCGATAATGGCAAGGGGCGTGATAGGAAGGCTAAAGCAAGGGCATTGGGATACAACGGTTGCAAACGCATGGGGGGTGCTCGCAATGGAGAGATTCTCCCAAAAATTTGAATCCGTTCCTGTGATAGGCTCTACGACTTCCGAATTGGATAAAAAGGTAGAGACAATTGATTGGACCAAATCTCCTGATGGTGAAGATGTTATGTTTAGCTGGCCGGAAGCAAAAGAGAAATTAACCATCACCCATAATGGCACAGGGAAACCATGGGCTACCATACAGAGCCTTGCCGCAATTCCACTCAAGCAGCCCTTCTCAAGTGGATATACAATTAAAAAGACTCTAACGCCTATAGAACAAAAAGTGCCAGGAAAATGGAGCAGGGGCGATGTAGTCAGAATCCGACTTGAAATTGAGGCGCAATCCGACAGGACATGGGTTGTTGTGGACGACCCAGTACCTGCGGGATCAACCATTTTAGGTACCGGTCTTGGAAGGGACTCGGAGCTTTTAACAAGCGGCGAAAAGAGGGAAGGGTGGGTATGGCCTGCGTTTGAGGAGCGCACATTCCAGGCATTCACGTCATATTACGAATACGTACCAAAAGGAAAATGGACTGTTGAATACACTCTAAGGCTCAATAACGAGGGGGCATTCGGCCTTCCTCCAACGAGGGTCGAGGCTCTATATTCCCCTGAGATGTTGGGAGAGATGCCGAATGATAAGATAACCGTTGAATAAATCCTTATTTCAATGTGTTCTATAATGAGAGTGTTACGAGTAGTTGAAAGTTGCTTGTGATTTATTGAATCAAAGGTTTGTTCAAATGCGTACTGACGTTACGTATTCATACATCCGGGAATAAGTGCTCAAGGAAACGTTCAGCTTATGAAAGGCGATCGGGTTTATCTCATGAAGTTTTTATTATTGATTTTAGTATTTTCGTTTACAACTAACGCCCATGCCCTGCCTACGTTTGATGAGGTTAAAACCTCGTATAAAAAATCCGATGCGGTTCTTCTGGATCGTCATGGAGAGGTTATACACGAACTCAGGGTTGATGAAAAGGGAAGAAGACTCGATTGGGTTAATCTTAAAAATATATCTCCATCTTTAATCAAAGCTGTTATTCATTCGGAAGATAGGAGATTTTACGAGCACCACGGTGTTGATTGGAGGGCAGTAGTAGCCGCCGTCTTTGATAGACTCCTATCGAAGGGTGATAGGGGTGCAAGCACAATAACAATGCAGCTTGCATCAATTCTGGATAAGGGACTAAAGCCAAAGGGGGCAAAAAGAACGCTCGGCCAAAAATGGGGGCAGATAAAAGCCGCCTGGGAGATTGAAAAAACATGGTCGAAGGATGAGCTACTTGAGGCGTATCTGAATCTGACGACATTTAGAGGGGAACTTCAGGGCGTATCTTCCGCGTCAAGAGGGATTTTTAATAAAGAGCCAAGTGGGCTTGATGAGCCGGAATCTCTTGTACTCGCCTCCTTAATCCGTTCCCCAAACGCTCAAGTTGGTGATGTAATAAAGAGGGCATGCGCTCTTGGAGACTCTCTTAAATCACAAACCCAATGTGAAAATATAAAGAGCGTTGCCCAAAAACTCTCGGGTTCCTATTACATAAAACCCCGCATCGCCCTTGCTTCTCATGTTGCTCGTGATTTGTTGAAGAATGGAACAAGGGTTATTTCAACACTTGATGGAAAGCTCCAGAGGTTTGCAGCCGAGGTCTTGAAATACCAACTCAGTCTCCTGAAAAATCAAAACGTCCACGATGGGGCGGTCCTGGTTATGGACAATAAAACCGGGGACATCCTCGCCTACGTTGCAAATAGCGGAGTGTCTTCGAGTGCGAGATACGTTGATGGAATTAGAGCGAGAAGACAGGCAGGCTCGACGCTCAAGCCATTTTTATATGAACTTGCGATTGAAAAGCGTCTGATTACGGCGGCATCCATAATTGACGATTCCCCGCTCGACATACCGACTCCCGCCGGGCTTTATATACCGCAGGACTATAATAATGAATTCAGAGGTCTTGTGAGCGTCAGAACCGCCCTTTCATCATCGCTCAACGTTCCCGCCGTAAGAACTCTCATGCTGGTTGGAGAAGAGCCGTTTGTCGCGAGACTCAGAGAACTGGGATTTGAAAACGTTGATGAATCGGGGGACTACTATGGTTTCTCGCTTGCCCTCGGCTCTGCCGATATAAGTCTCTACGAACTTGTAAATGCATACAGAACGTTGGCTAATGGTGGGGTGTGGAGCGAGCCGAGACTGAGTTTTGATAAGAAATCGGGTGTGCAAAGGCAGGTTATGAAAAGAGAGGCCACATTTATAATTTCAAATATCCTCTCGGATAGAGAGGCTAGAAGCGTTACATTTGGATTTGAGAATCCCCTATCCACGCGATTCTGGACTGCGGCTAAAACCGGAACGAGCAAGGACATGAGGGACAACTGGTGCATCGGGTATTCGCAAAGATATACTGTAGGGGTTTGGGTTGGAAATTTCACGGGCGAACCGATGTGGAATGTCACGGGCATAACGGGAGCCGCCCCTCTATGGCTTGATATAATGAACTATCTCCATCTCAACAGCACCAGCATTCCTCCCCAACCGCCTGGAGGAGTGATAGCAAAGAGGATTGAATTTGACCGTCATATAGAGACTGAAAGAATCGAATGGTTTATGCATGGCACAGAGCCGGGTTCAATAGAACTAAATACGAATCACGGAAATGCCCATATTACATATCCCCCGAACGGGACTATAATTGCCTTAGACCCGGACATCCCCGAAGACCGCCAGTTGCTCTTTTTCGAGGCGCAGCCCGATAATGTGGGATTCGATTGGATGTTGAACAACAAAAGGATGGGGGCTTCTAATCCAAGG
Source organism: Ignavibacteriales bacterium (assembly GCA_050259195.1). Lineage (GTDB taxonomy): Bacteria > Desulfobacterota_D > UBA1144 > Nemesobacterales > CSP1-2 > PSLL01. The sequence continues at coordinate 19,720 of JBLNAE010000297.1, read as the reverse complement.
GTTTCGTGGAAACCGAAAAGGGGCAAGTACATACTATCCCTTGTGGATAAAGGAAACCGCGTTATTGACTCTATAGGGTTTGAGGTCAGATGACCAGAGCCTTGCAATTTGGATTTCGGATTGCTGATTGAGAAAAGAGGATCAGGGAACCACGGTGCCTACATTGACAACCCTTTTTGAATGCAATAGTATTTGATGGAATTAATATAACGCTTTCGAAGATGCTCTGAAGGATGTGCAAAACGCCTCTATAAAGAGAGCATTTGCGACAAAGCATTAGCCCCAAAGTCCTGTATATATTTTCGATTAATACTTTTTTCATCTGGAAAATATGACATAAGTCGGATTGACTTTTGAGGGCTAATATTTTCTAATCATCTGTAAGTGAGATGTGGAAACCATATACAAATACCCCCGGGTGGTAATCCGTAACGTCAATTGATCCTTGCAGAAATAAACTTATCTCATAATATATCAACATCGGATAAAACCACAGGTTATGAAAATACTTTTTTTCATCCAAGATTTAGGAATGGGCGGGGTAGTACGCCAAATCTCCATACTGTCGGAGCATTTAGCCCGCCGAGGACATGATGTATCTGTTTTAGCCTTGTATACTATGAATCAAAATTGGAAACTAATTTGGAAGTTGGATTCTATTGATGTACAATCGCTTCTCATACAGCACCCCGCAGGCGTTCTATCTGCAGGCGTAAAACTGATTAAGGCTACATTAGAACTAAGGAATTTACTAAAAAGAGGAAATATCCAAATTTTGTATAGTTATCAGGGGCATGTTGCCAGATTTATCTCTTGGTTGGCTACCCGTGGTGTGGCCAATACTAGGTTGATATGGAGCATTCAGGGATCTGGTCAAAGAAATACTTTATACAGGAACGATTGGAAGGTATCATTGCCATTTCATTTATGCAGGTGGGTTTCAGTATCTATTCCTCTAATGATAGCGAATTCAGAGGCCGGATATGCCCATCGCAAAGCTAGTGGTTCTCACTGTATTAATCAATTGGTAGTTGATAACGGATTCGATACAGATAAATTTAAACCCGATCCTGAAGCTCGTACAAGAGTACCGTCGGAATGGAAAATCAAAGATGAGAAGTTAATTGGAGTTGTTGCCCGTTTAGCTCCCTCGAAGGGTCATCCTACTTTTCTAGATGCAGCGGCATTATTGTCTAAAGAAAGGAAAGATTTACGTTTTGTTATCGTTGGTGACGGTCCTAGGGACTACTTGGGTAAGCTTCAGCTTTTGAGCCAAGAATTAGTTGTTTCGGATCATATTATGTGGGTCGGAGCAAGAGAAGATATGTCCGCTATCTACAATGCACTGGATATACTTTGTTCTTCTTCTTACACGGAGGGTTTTCCAAACGTGATTGGGGAGGCTATGGCCTGTGGTGTTCCATGTGTTGTTACGGACGTTGGGGATTCAGCAAAGATTGTTGGAGATGAGGGTATAGTAGTTCCACCCGCCAATCCACAAATGCTGGCCAAGGGGTTAAGAGCCATGCTGCTAAAACTTTCCGACATCAAGCCCTATCAGATTCGTGATCGAATTGTAAAACATTTCACCATAGAAAGTATGGTTGATAAAACAGAAAAAATATTGATTGAAACGTACGGCAATGTTAAATAAGAAAGTATTAAAGGAATTATTTGCAAACGTTCCAAAAATATTCTCCATTCAAATTACTAAAGTCGGAGGGAATTAGATCAATGGCAGATGGTGAGAGAATCCTAAATATCCAGGAGATGGGGATGAGAGATGTACAAAAACGGATCAAGGAAGGATGCGATACCGTTCTCATCCCTATAGGAAGCTGCGAGCGGCACGGTAACCCATATACCCCATTAGGTCTGGACGGGCTTGTAACTGGCGCGGTTGCCGAGCGGGCCGCGCAAAAGACGGATGTGCTCTACATGCCTTTGATGCCCTTTGGCTATGTGCCCGAACATTTCGGCCGGGTAGGTGAAGGGTGCGGAACGGTGTCTTTCCGGGCAGAGACCTACCGCTGCATACTTGAAGATATAAGCCGCTGTTTGATCTATCACGGCTTTGATAAGCTCATCTTCGTTTCTCTTCATAGCTCCAATATGGTGGCTGCAGAGGAAGTTCTCTTTTCTGTACGTAACAAAACCGGAGCCTTTATTACTTTCTATGGTGGTAGGGAAAATGAGAAGGCACGCGAGATACTTGAGTCCCCGCCCGATCGCCTTTCAAGCGACATTGAGGCCGCAATCGCAATGGCACTTATGAATGAGAGGTTTAACAGAGAAGGGTATCTGTCTCACGGATATAAAATCCATGCGCCTAAGTGGTTAGGACCAGCCTTCTATAAGAGGGCTGGAACTAGGATAGCCGTCGGGTTTCAAGGTTCGGAAAACATTATCTTGGGTATGGACGATTTCGAATATGTCAGTCCAATCACTCACAGTGATCCGTTCCATTCCCAGGCTACTCCGGAGAAGGGTCGAATTCTATTAGATACTCTTTCGGATCATTTGAGTGCCTTTGTTGAAGAAGTAAAAATGCTCAAGGTTGAAGTCAAAACTAGAGATTACCCTGAGCGAGTTCGATAAATGGCAACATCTTTTTAGTCACCAAGACATTAAGACGCGAAGAAAAACAAAGGATTTTTTTCATGCTTCGTGTCCTTGTGGAAATGATTCCCCGCTGCCACCATCGAATGGATTGGCAGACAAACTAACCCAGGGAGTTACTTTGAAAATCGGCTTCTACGTCACAGGGTCGGCAACTTCGAGTTATCACGACCTTATAAACCAGATTCAGTACGCCGATGACGTTGGCTTCGATTCCATCTGGCTCAGAGAACGCCACTTCCATCCGGACTATCAGGGACGCAATTTCTTTTCTTCTCCTTTTGTTGCTGCTTCTTACATAGCGGCCAGAACGAAGCGGGTACGGATTGGAATTGGTGCTAGAATTCTTCCGCTAGACCATCCCATTCATATTGCGGAAGACGCAGCGACTGTTGATATTATCTCCAAGGGACGGCTCGATTTTGGGATTGCGAGGATTGGGGAAAACGAACTTTACCAGAATGCCTTCGGGGTTGGATCGGAGGAGACGCGAGATCGCTTCGAGCAGTCCTTTGAAGTTATAATCAAGGCTTGGACCGAGGAGCGATTTTCTTATGAGGGCCTGTACGAGATTCCCGAAGTCTTTGTTATTCCCCGACCTGTCCAGAAACCACACCCTCCTATATACCTCGTTGGAATCAGCTCGGAAACACTCCAATTTGGAGCCAAACGAGGACTGCCCCTTCTTCTTGCCGGGGCGCAAACAGTTCCAATTGTGAAGAAGACTCAAGAGAACTACTCTCAACTGCTAAAGCAGTCGGGATACAAGAGGGAAGATGTGGTTAGTCCGGTGAACCGATTTATCTATGTTGCCGAGACCAACGAAAAAGCGGTTGAGGAGACGAAAGAGACAATTATGGGTTTCATTCATAGAAGCGGTTCAGTTATCCGTGATTTTCTTTTTCTTCCGAAGGAAGAGATTACATACAACCTGCTCTTCAAGGAGGTTTGTATCTTTGGCGATCCCGACTACTGTTTGCGCAGGATTGAGGAGATAAAAAACACCATTGATCTTCGGAACCTGATTCTAACCTTCAACTACTACACGATAGATCACACGAAGTGTTTTCAGTCAATGGAGCGATTTACTAAGTACGTTTTGCCCCATCTAAAAGAGAAGGAGGTTTAGGAGATTAATCCTATAAAGTTTGGCCTGTTCATTATGGGAACTCGGTCTGGAAGTTATCATGACATTCTGGACCAGGTGCAGTACGCTGAAGAATTGGGATTCGATACGGTTGCTTTGGGCGAGCGCCACTTCAGCTACGGAGATTTACTTTATCCTTCTCCCTTCAGTGTGGCTGCTGCCTTTGCGGCCAGGACTGCACGAATTCGGATCGGTATGGCAGCGCGAGTCCTTTCATTGGATCATCCTCTTCATATCGCTGAGGACGCGGCCACATTGGATGTTCTAAGTGGCGGACGGCTTGACTTTGGAGCAACAAGAGCGAGCTTGGATGAGGTAAGCCATGCTGTCTTCCAATCTCCTCTAGACGAGTCGAGGAACCGCCTCAAAGAGGCACTAGAGGTAATTGTTAAAGCTTGGACTGAGGAGCGGTTTTCTTATGAAGGCCTGTACTATAAGATTCCCGCGGTTTCTGTCTATCCTAAGCCTGCCCAAAGACCTCATCCCCCAATCTCAATTGTTGCGGTAAGTGACGAGACTCTAACTTACGCTGCGGAAAAAGGATACTCTGCAATTATTGGTGCAATCCGTTTACTTCCTGAGCTTAGAGACACCGCTGAGTCCTATTGGAAAATGTTCCGAGACAATGATGGTAATAGAAATGGTGCGGGGCTTACGATAAATAGATTTATTTACGTTTCAGACACAGACGCAAGAGCCCGCGGTCAAATGGAAAGACCGTTCATGGATTTCATCAAAAATTGCGCTCCCGATCTCAAAGCCGCACTAATTTTGAAGTATGGCGGTGAAGAAAAATTCAGCTTCAATCGGTTCGTAAATGATTTCTGCCTATGTGGGTCTCCGGAGACTATCGCCTCTCGAATTAAAGAACTGGCAGACAAAGTTGATTTGAGTTATCTTCTTTGTTCCTTAAACTTTATCACCCTTGATCATGCCCTCTGCCTAAAATCAATGGAACTTTTTGCCAAAGAGGTGATGCCTGCCTTTATAAGGGAGGATTCAATTCGATGAGTAAACTCAATCTCACACTTGCCTGCCTGGACTCCGACCGGGTTAAGCCCCTAATGACGAATGCTGTAGAGCCAGCCGGAATTAATCTTAACATCTTGTCTTACTCCCCCGACCGATCCGTGTGGGCGATGGTTCAGCATCAGGAATTTGATGCTTCAGAAATGACACTGGCGATTTATGCAAGGCTCCGTGCGAAAGGTCAGACCCCCTATATTGCCATACCTGTATTTTTAGCCAGAACTTTCCCCCATGGTGGGATTTTTGTTAATAACAAAGCGGGAATTAAAGAGCCGAAGGGTCTCGAAGGGAAGAAGGTTGCCTGTGGCCAGTTCCAGATGACGATGGCCGTGTGGGCAAGAGGGATTCTTCAGCAGGAGTATGGGGTTGATCTCAAAACTATCAACTGGTACACACGAGAGACTGAAATAGGCTTCGATCCCCCAGCAGAGTTTAATATAACAGTCTTTCCTCCTGGGAAGATGCTACCCGATCGCTTGACGGACGGCGAGATTGATGCCTTGATTCTTCCCAGGGTTCCGCCCCAGTTCAGAATGGGGCATCCTCGCATTACGAGGCTTTTCCCTAACTATAAGGACGTGGAATTCGATTACTTTAAGAGGACGAAAATCTTTCCGATTCTCCATACGGTGGTGGTCAAGGAGAAGATTTACGAACAGCATCCATGGGTTGCTTCAAGCCTATTTAGGGCTTTTGTTGAAGCGAAAGAGATTTGCTACCGGGATTTAAGCGAGACGATGGAAGGCGGCCGGTACACCGTACCCTGGCTTGAGTCCTATGTCGAGGAGATCTGGAAGACCATGGGCAAGGATTTCTGGCCTTATGGTATTCAGGCTAATCATCACGCCCTCGAGACCTACATAAGATACCTTTATGAACAGCACCTTATCGAGCGGCCTATCCCTATCGAAGAGCTTTTTGCATCAAATACAGTTGATTGAACAATGCGCGAGGATGACATACGATTCTCAAAAACACCATCACCGATCAATTCGATTAATCGTAACAACCTTTTGGGACGAGATACCAAATCATTTTCTGAAGGTTGAATTAGATGCGTTTGTTATGATGCCTAACCATGTGCATGAGATTTTAATTATCACGGGCGATGGTAGGGGCGAATAAATATTCGCCCGTCTTTAAACTATAGGGAGGGTTTTATAACCCTATGAAGAATATAGAGCGGGGGAGAAAAAGGGGAATTAACATTGCGAAGGTCTGAAACCTTAGGTGTCTCCATTCAATCCTCCTTTGATAAGGCGTGGACATTTATTTCCAACCCTGAAAATCTACACTTATGGACTGTAGACTTTGCTTTATCTCCACCCCAAAAAGCAGGCGACATTTATAAAGTGGAAACACCGCGAGGTGTAATTGACCTCTTCGTGGAGAGCAATAGAAATACCGGTACGATAGATTTCTATTTTGGGAGAGAAGGACTTTATGGATGCTCCCCTTCCCGCCTTATCGCGAATGACGATGGTGTAATTTATATTTTTACACAGTTCGAACCAAAGGATGCTCCTCCAGGATTGTTCGAGAAATTGGTATCGAACGTAGAGAAAGAGCTTCAAATTCTAAAGGAGCGGCTGGAATCTTAGGGCACATGAAGCAATACCATTTCCAATAAAAAGTAGAGGCGAAAGATTTTACGTCTCTACAAATGGATGCCCGATTACTACATTGAGGCGTAACTGGAAATAGCATAAAACAACAATGATCAGCATTCTGGAGACGATAAGGAATGGCGATGCCAAAGAACATAAGATGTTCATTGGTGGTCGCTGGGTCGAAGGCAGTTCAGGAAAGAAATTTGATATACGAAATCCTGCAACGGGTGATCTAGTTGCTCTCGTACCGAACGGAGATGCTTATGACACAAGTCGGGCAATTGACGCGGCGGCAAAAGCCTTCCCGTTCTGGGCGGGACTTACTCCAAAAGAGCGGTCGGCTTATCTCATAAAGGTTCGTGACCTGATTCTGGAACGCCAAGAGGAACTCGCAAAGCTGGTGGCTATTGAAGAGGGAAAGCCGATTGCGGAAGCAAGAATTGAGATGCTATATTCGGCTGAATTCCTCAATTTCTTCGCCGAGGAGTGCAAGCGCAATACAGGCGAGATTATTCCTTCCTATGTACCGAACAAACGCCTCTTATCCATAAGACAGCCCGTAGGTGTGGCGGGGATTATCACAATCTGGAACTACCCTTCGGCGGGCATCACTCGTCCTTTAGCCCCTGCCTTGGGAGCCGGTTGCACGGTAGTGGTAAAACCGGCTGAACAGACACCGCTTTCCGCCATCGCTATTTTTGAGCTTTTTGAAAAGGCAGGGCTTCCGCCCGGCGTTGCTAATCTCGTTACAGCTCTAAATCCTGAGGTAATAGGGCAGGAGTTGCTGGCAAATCCGCTTGTTCGTAAGCTCAGTTTTACAGGTTCTGTAGAAGTTGGAAAGCAAATCATGCGTGGCGCTGCCGATCAGTTGAAACGGATCACATTAGAGCTTGGAGGTCACGCTCCTTTTATCGTTTTTGAGGATGCGGATGTAGAGGCAGCCGTTCATGCGGCAATCAAGTCAAAATTCCAAAATACAGGTCAAACCTGTGTTGCCCTGAATCGAATATACGTTCATGAATCAATCTTAGAGCCTTTTACCCGCCGATTAACGGAGCTTGTGAAGACACTCAAAATGGGAAATCCGTTGGATGAAACGGTTCAGGTCGGTCCATTAATTGATGAAGAAGGGCTTCGAAAGGTTAAAGCCCATGTCGAAGATGCACTATCTAAGGGAGCCAAGCTTCTCCTTGGAGGAAATCGGCGAACGGATAATGAATTTTCAAAGGGCTTCTTTTTTGAACCGACCGTTCTTTCCCATGCAACCCATGATATGCTGGTTATGAAGGAGGAGACCTTCGGACCTGTGGTTCCTGTGGTAGCTTTCAACTCAGAGGACGAGGTTCTCTCACTCGCAAATGAGTTGTCTTATGGTCTTGCGGCTTTTTTTTACACCCGCGACCTATCCCGTGCTATGCGTATGGCTGAACGCCTTGAATACGGGATAGTTGGCGTAAATGATTCCCGGCTCGGGGCCGTTAACATACCGTTTGGCGGAGTCAAGCAAAGCGGTTACGGGAAAGAGGGAGGAAGGCTAGGGTTAGAGGAATTCCTTGAGACCAAATTGATCTCAATAGGACTTTAGTTCATGAATCTATCCATTCCATCGCCCGTGGAACAGGATTGTTAAAAGAGGCTATTTAAGATGAAACTACCACTGGGGGGAGCGTTACGGGGTATTACAGTTATAGAACTTGCTAGCTATCTCACCGGCCCCTATGCCGCCATGCTGCTAGCCGACCTGGGTGCAGAGGTGATCAAGGTAGAGGAGAAATTCTCCGGTGACCCATTTCGAGGGTGGGGCGAAAAAGGGTATAACTCTACCTTCTGCTCTGTCAACCGCAACAAGAAAAGTGTCGCTCTAAACTTGAAGACAAGAGAGGGACAAGAGTTCCTCCTGAAGCTGGCAGAGCGGGCGGATGTGCTTATTGAGAACTTCCGGCCAGGGGTAATTCAGGAGTTGGGCCTCGGCTACGAGGCGGTCCGGGAGTATAATTCTCGAATCATTTACTGTTCTATCTCTGGCTTTGGCCAAGAGGGTCCTTATCGAGACTTGCCGGGCTACGACACCATTGGACAGGCGATGGGAGGGCTTTTGAGCTTGATCACCGATTTGGAAAATCCCACACCCGTAGGGGTCTCTCTCTCTGACCACATCACGGGGGTCTTTGCCTGTTATGGCATCCTAGCCGCCCTTTACGCACGGGAACGGACGGGGCAGGGACAGAAGGTGGAAACCTCACTCCTTCAAGCTACCGCCTCCTTCGTTCAAGAAGGGGCGGCGCGCTATTTTGCCACCGGAGTAGTTCCCGATAGGGAGACGAGAGCGCGGACGGCTCAGGTATATGCTTTTGTGGCAGGAGATAGACGCCCCTTTGTGATTCATCTCTCTTCCCCTCCCAAGTTTTGGGAAGGGCTTATTCAGGCCGTCGGAAGGCCTGAATTCCGAGACAACCCTCAGTTCCAAGACCGGGAAGCCCGTATCCAGCATTATGAAATCTTACGCCAAATCCTGGCTGAGATTTTTGCCACAAGGTCACGAAAAGAATGGCTGGAGCGGCTCAGGAAATATGATGTGCCCTGTGCTCCTTTGTATACGCTCGAGGAGGTGTTCGAGGATCCACAAGTTCAATATCTGGACATGCCAGTTGAGCTGAACCATCCCCAAATGGGTCTTGTGCGCTTAAGTGGAAGCGCTATCCGACTTAGTGAGACGCCAATCAGTCACCGGCTAGCTCCCCCTACTCTAGGAGAGCATACTGAGGAAATATTGAGGGAACTAGGTTACGATGATGGGATGATAGAGCGATGGCGACAGCGGGGAGTGATCTAAGATGGAACGAGGGTTTAAAGGCAAATACGCTATTGTGGGTGTGGGACAGAGTTCTATCGGTAAGGTGCCAGGTTCAAGTGCCTTAAGCCTTTTGGCCGTTGCTATGAAGAATGCTATTGAGGACGCTGGCCTTAGTAAACGTGAGATTGATGGTCTTATCTCTCGAGGACCCAATGACATGTACTGCCACCACCAGCGAATCGGAGAGATTCTGGGACTGGATGTTTCATTCAGTACCAGCCTGGACAATGGGGGAGCCAGCCAGTGCCTGGCCGTGACAGTCGCCTGTATGGCCATCGAGGCTGGACTTTGTCAGACAGTTGTCTGCGGTTATGGGCGGGATACCTGGTCTCGCACTCGTTCCCCACATGTCAAGATGAGGATGGCTCTTGTCCCTGAAACACAGAGACCTATGGAATTTGGGCCGGAGTTTGGCTATTTCGGGGCAGTAGCCACACACGCATTTAGTGCCCGTCGTCACATGCACCTTTATGGCACTACAAAAGAGCAATTGGGTGCTGTAGCCGTTGCGTTTCGCAAGCATGCCTCCAAGAATCCATTTGCCCAGATGCGAGAACCCTTGACAATGAACCAGTACCTAAATGCCCGCCCCATCGTTGAGCCATTCAATCTCTATGATTGTAGTTTGGTTACCGATGGGGCAGGCGCCGTGGTAGTGACCTCGGCCGAGCGGGCCAAGGATTTAAGAAAGCCTCCGGTCTATATACTGGGTTTTGGTTCAGCCAACAATCTACGCGGCTGGTTCTTCGGTGATCACATGGTGGACACAGCAGCCCGCAAGAGCGCCAAGACCGCCTACCGGATGGCGGGGATCGCTGCTCATGATATTGACACAGTCCAACTCAATGACCCATTCACATTCATGGTTCTTGTGCAACTCGAGGATTACGGCTTCTGCAAGAAAGGAGAAGGCGGACCTTTTGTGGCTTCGGGAGCTTTAGACCTAGACGGAACCTTACCCACGAATACCTCTGGAGGTCAGCTCTCGGAAGGGCATATGGAGGGAATGCTCCAGATCGTAGAGGCCGTGCGGCAGATTCGTCATGAATATACTCCGGAGCGTCAAGTAAAAGATGCAGAGGTGGCGCTTGTTAGCGGACACGGAGGAAACACAGTGTGTCATTCCACATTGATTCTTGGGAGTTCTCCTTCATGAGCGGATACAAGAAGCCGCTGCCAGTTTCTTCCCCGGACTCTCAGCCTTTTTGGGATGGCTGCCGGCGGCATGAACTTCTGCTTCAGCAGTGTGCCGAGTGCCGCGCCTTCTGGTTTCCTCCAAGTATCCTCTGTCCTGAGTGCTTGAGCGCAGCGTGGGAGTGGACAAAGATCAGCGGTCGAGGGAGGGTATATTCGTTTGTAATCTTCCACAGGGTCTATCATACCGGGTTTACGGATGAGATTCCCTATGTGGTTGCGGTGGTGGAACTGGAGGAAGGCCCTCGCTTGATGAGTAACATCATAGGTTGCGATCCTTATGCCGTTCATTGCGAGATGGCTGTGGAAGTGGTATTCGAGGATGTATCGGATGCGGTGACACTGCCCAAATTCCACCCTCGCAAAGATGGTCATTCTTAATTTTACTTAGCCATTCTGAGGGAGCCATGCATTGTCAAATCCAGATGATGGCAGTCGGTTTGTCATGCCGAATAAATATCAATGAGGGTTTGTTATGTTCAATGACCTAAGGATGTTTGCAAGATATGCCTGGGGGCTTAAGGGTTATCTTTCCCAAACCCTAACGCCGGAGCAATGCCGCCGGATGCTCATGGATGGTTTAGAAAATAGGGATGAATCTTTTTTACGTATCATAGAACGCGGCATCTATGCAAATCCACGAAGTCCTTATCGAAAGCTACTACTCCATGCGGGGGTTGAATTCGGTGACGTTGCTCAACTACTCCATCAACTGGGCATCGAAGGAACGTTGGCTAAGCTTTACGATGAGGGAGTTTACGTTACGCTCGAAGAGTTTAAGGGGCGTCGGCCAGTACAGCGACAGGGACTTGAATTTCCAGCTCACCCACAAGATTTCGACAATCCTCTTTTGGCTAAATATTACGAAGGCCGAAGCAGTGGATCGCGAAGTGCTGGAACACGCGTCATAGTTGATCTCGACCTTTTAACTCAGGAGGCGGCCTACTTTCATTATTTTCTTACCGTTTTTAACCTGGCGGAAAGACCAATAGGAGCATGGCGCGAAGTACCCCCCGTTACCGCAGGAATGAAACTCCTCCTTCGTTATGCAAAGGTGGGGAAGTCCGTAGAAAGGTGGTTTGCTCAAAGCGAATTATCATGGAGTCCAAAAGGATTAAAATTTGCTATTTTCACCAAATACACTATCTACGCCGGAAGAATTTTTGGCAAGCGATTGCCGATGCCCGAATATGTGCCTCTCGAAGAAGCTTATAAGGTGGCGCATTGGTTGTCGTTAAAAAAAAATGAGGGTACCCCTGCTACGCTTGATTCACAAGCAAGTTCAGGTGTGAGGGTTTGTCTTGCCGCTATGGAAAAGGGATTGGACATCTCGGGCACCTTTTTCCGATTTGGAGGAGAACCCTTTACCACAGCAAAGGCCGAGGTAGTAGCCGAGACGGGGAGCGGAGCCGTATGCCATTATTCCATGGCAGAAGTTGGCACTATTGGGATCGCCTGCGCTGCTCCCATTTATCTTGATGATGTCCATATACTCACTGATAAGATCGCGGCGATCCAGCGTCCAAAAACCCTCGGTAGCGACGGACTGAGTGTGGATGCTCTTGTGTATACTACCGTTCTGCCAAGCTGTCCCAAACTTATGCTCAATGTGGAAAGCGACGATTACGGCATACTCGAAGAAAGGGTGTGCGGCTGCCCTATCGGCAAACTCGGATTCACCAAACACCTTTCACGCATACGCAGTTACGAAAAGTTGACCAGCGGCGGAGTAACTTTTCTCGGAACTGAACTTCTAAGGTTGGTAGAGGAGGTCTTGCCAGCGCACTTTGGAGGTCATCCTACTGACTACCAGTTTGTCGAAGAGGAAGAAGGAGGGTTGCCGAAGGTAAATATCCTTGTGAGCCCACGCGTTGGGAATATCAGTGAGAAAACAGTTATGGATACGGTCTTTCAAACATTAGGGCTCTACCCGGGGGGCAATATCATGGCTGACCAGTGGCGGCATGGACAGACCCTTAGGGTGATTCGGGGCGAGCCTTATTCTACGGCTTCAGCAAAAATTCTGCCTCTGCACATACTCCAAAAAAAAGGAGGTAAGTAAGTATGATTGGTAGAGCGATTGACAATGCTGTAAAACCCATCGCCAAACTTCTCCAATACGACTACATGGAAGGGTTAGGCATCAATAATACAATGAAGATCGCGCGGGCTTACCATTATCTTAAATATGGCAAATACCACGAATATCGAAAGGCTCAGTACCTCCATCATTTCGATGAATTAATCCGCGAGAACGGAACGCCTCTTTCACCCCATAAAGAAATAAAGGACGGCTGGTTCATAGACACTTCCGGAACGCTACCTCACTTAAAACAGCTTCTGGCTGACGCAGACGAGATTATAAGAGAGCGGGGAGGCATAAAAAGGCAAGGCTCTAGCAGACCGTATTTTCAGGAAATTCCGATTGAAGATTTATTGGACAAGTATCCATCCATTCTGGATTTTGCTTTGTCCTCCGATGTGCTTTCAGTTGTTTGCAACTACCTGGGCTTTATCCCTGTCTTCTCGGGCGCTTTGCCATACGGTATCAGGTTTAATGAATCCTGGGCAAAATTTGATGATAAACCGAATAGCCCGTTCACAGCAAGCCAGTTATTTCACCTCGACTACCATGATTCTCCTATGGTTTATGTGATTGTTACTCTAAGTGATGTAGCAATGGACAACGGGCCATTCTGTTTTCTGCCCGAATCTGTGTCCAAAAGAGCCGCTGAAGCCCTGAATTACAGGGCAAGAGGACGCCCCTATCGCATCACAGATGAACAAATGTACTCAGTCGTTTCTGAAAGCGAGTTGATAAAGTTATGTTATCCCGCGGGAACCGTTCTATTCTTGGATAACAGCAAGTGTTTCCATTACGGGAGTCGAAATGCGGTAAGACCTCGTTATCTTTTGATGTATGCTTATGTATCCCCATGCAGAACAGATTTTGGAGAAATTCTCATGAGCCCTAAAATATATCCGGTTCGCGATGGCGACTCTCGTCTGAGAAAGATGGTTCTCAACAGAGAATTCATGGAATAAGCGACCATTTCCTACCATTACTGACTCTTTCAAATGCTAGAGGAGTGACAATCTATGTTTAATAACAAGGCAATGACATCACTCGATACTGAATTAATGTCGCGGTTCGACCAAACCGCAGATAGCTACAATGCCAAGCACTGTCTCTCACATGTCGGTGCGTTTTTCAACGAGCTCGAGGTGCATGTCGTCAAAGAATGGGCTCTGGGTGGAGGCGGATCTTGTGGTTTGGATATTCCCTGTGGCACTGGCCGACTCACGATTTGTCTTGCCAATTGCTGTGAAGTAGTCATCGCTGGGGATATTAGCATCAATATGCTTAAAATTGCCCAGGAAGAGGCCAGTCGCACAGAGATCACTAATGTAACGTTTCAGCAAGTTAGTGGCCGTAGACTTCCTTTTTCCGAAAACACCTTTGATACGATCATCTGCTTTGGCTTTATTCATCTAATACCAAATGACCAGAAGGGCGAATTCATGTCGGAATTTAATCGAGTTTTAAAACCCGGCGGTAAACTCATCCTCGAGATGAGAAGCCTCTTTTATGGATTATTCTTGGTTTTACTAAAATACCGTCGAAGATTAACCGAAATCCCTAGAGAATGTTTTTTACCTGGCCAGGGTCGTTGGCTATTTCGCACCTACCGAAAGGGGCGCGCTGTAGGTATCGGGTTTCCGTTCTTTTGGATGCTGGCACGCATCTTTGGCAAGAATGTGATGATGAAGATCAGCTTGACTCTTGGCAGAATTCCCGTACTCCGATTCCTTGCTTATGCGATCGTCTTCGAGTTGTACAACGAGAAGCAGAAGTAAGGATGCGGTTTAGGTTCGCAGGATGCATCGTCAGTTTACTAAGAAAACAAAGCTCGGACACAGCTTGAGACAAGAACTGACAAAAAAGAGATATAATCCCTTTTACTGGCGTGTATCGTGCTTTTTCTGCATTAATTGCAGCAAAGTGTTACGAAACATTTTCATCAGCGGATTCGGTTTTGCCGTAGCTGTTACGGTTTACCTAATATATTAGACTCTATAGCTTCCATTGTGTGAGGAATAAAGATGGCTAAATATAACCACTGTCCCACTCATATCTACTGGGATAGAGTTCTCTTAGAGTTCCATCGTGGAGCGTCAATTAGAATTTGGCGGGCATACATGCAGAAGATTTATAAACGTCTGATTACAGATTGGTTGCCGGAAATTAATTCTGGCTTGAACTTAAAAACAGACCTCTTTGAAGAGGCAATTAGTTCACACCATCTGCTGTCGGAGCTAGGATCAGAGAGCATAGGAATAGATTGCTCTCTAGAAATGGTGACTGCCGCCCGCGAGCGGCTCAGAAGCGAAGGCAATAGTTGTCTATTTGTCATTGGAGATTTGCGGCGACTCCCTCTTAAGTTGGGAATCATCAAGAGTATCCTATCTGGATCATCGCTAGACCATTTTCAGGATAAGAAAGATATAGAAGTAAGCCTTGCAGAGTTGGCTCGGGTGCTCATGCCAGGAGGAACTTTGGTAATAACCTTTGATAACCGACACAACCCTATTGTATGGCTACGCAACCGCTTGCCTTTTAATTGGTTGAGTCGCCTGCGGCTTGTGCCCTACTATGTAGGCGCGACATACAACCGTTCAGAAGCCTACCAAAATCTCCAGTCGCTTGGGTTTACAATAACAGATATGACTACAGTAGCACACGCGCCCCGCATCCTAGCCATCTGGTTTGTGATGTTGTCGGAGTACCTCGGTTGGGCTCCATTACAGGCTCTGATTGCGCGTATTCTTGACGCATTCGAGATTCTGAAGCGCTGGCCCACACGTTACCTAACCGGCTACTATATTGCTATTCGAGCTGAGAAAATAGATGGATATAAAGCTTTGGGATTTAGACATAAATCATAAAGACCATCTCGTTTTTGGCGGATGTGATGTAGTGGAACTAGCCAAAATCTATGGAACCCCGATTTATATAGTTGACGAGATCAAGTTACGGGGTAATTACCACAGGTTCCTGAATGCTTTTAAAAACGCCTATTCCAAAGTGAAGGTGTTTTACTCTTACAAGACGAATTGCATTCCGGGCGTGGTAAAAGTCCTTAATGAGGAAGGTTGTGGAGCCGAGGTAGTCTCGCCTTACGAGTTATGGCTGGCTTTGAGACTGGGAGTGGAACCATCTGAGATCATTTACAATGGGGTTAACAAATCCGCCGAAGATTTAAGAACGGCGATTCAAAAACATGTAGGGCTTATAAATGTTGACTCAGCGGATGAAATCTATAAGCTGAAGAGAGTTTCTGAGGAGATCAAGCAAAGAGTAAATGTGGGAATAAGAATTTATCCTGGAGTCGGCTGGAAGGCACAATTCGGAATCGAGCCAAATGTAGATCAGATTATATCTCTTATCAAAGAACTAAACAAGACGGGTTTCTCAAACCTCTGTTGCCTTCACGTTCATATTGGTACAGGTATTAGAAACACCAAACCCTATGAGAGAGTAATAAAAGTAGTTTGCTCGTTGCTATTCGATATAAAGGAGAAATTAAATATAGACATACAGTACCTTGATTTCGGAGGAGGCTTTGGCGTTCCTACGGTAAAAACCTTCACGACCTTTGAGGTTGGACTGTATAAAATATTTAATATCCCTCCTCAGGAACCTAAAGAAAAGGATTGTCCTTCGGTGGAGACTTTTGGGCAGGTTATAGCCTACTCACTAAAAAAATATTCTAAACTTTACGACTTAAAAGAACCATATCTCCTTCTTGAGCCGGGTCGGGCTATTACCAGCAACGCTCAAATACTCTTACTAACCGTAGGCGATATAAAGAAAAGAAGGGACGGCGCGAAATTTGCCATCACAGATGGAGGAATGCAGAATATTGCTTTTCCCCTTTCTTATGAATATCATAAGTGTTTCCTAGCAAACAGGGCGAGCCCCAAGCCGAAAGATAGATATTTTGTCACAGGTCCCTTGTGTTCTCCAGAAGACCTGTTATACAGAAACTGGAAACTGCTTAAGTTGGAACGGGGAGATATTCTTGCAATAATGGATGCAGGGGCTTATTTCACCTCCTTCTCAAATAATTTTTCTTATCCCAGACCAGCGGTAGTTTTGGTTTCGGGGAATAGTCGTAAACTCGTCAGACAGCATGAAAGTTTTGAACATATAACTGCTATGGATAAAATTTAGAAGCAAATAACATTTCTCTTCATAACTATCCAGTCGGCTTTTTCAGGCGGGCTGGAACCGTATCGTCGGGGGTGGATTCCCGGCCATCTCGTTGCCCTTTTGTCACTGTTTTACATTGAGAAGTTATTGGTATGAAACTGGCAGATGGAAATATAGAAATTGGCACTTGGTAGGCCGGTCTCGGATCTTGGGTCTTGAGAATTACGAAGGAGAGGTATCGAGTATGGAAAGAGATCAAGTCTTCGTGCAAAGCACAGCGCGGGCGAGCGATTTTGTGTTTAACACGGAAGTTGCCCAGGTGTTTGACGACATGATCGTTCGCAGCATACCGTTTTACCTTGAACAGCAATGCATGATAAAGGAGATTGGAAAGAAGTTTTGGATTCCGGGCACGGATGTTTACGACCTGGGATGCTCTACGGCCACCACTTTGATAAACTTGTGTCGAGAGATTGAAGGGCCGGTACGCTTTGTAGGGTATGATAACTCTATTCCTATGCTTGAGAGAGCAAAGCGAAAGATCAAAGAGAACGGATTTGAGAATCACATCGAGGTAAGATATGGCGACCTCAATGAAGACCTCTTGAATCTATCCCTTGATAACGCCAGCGTAGTCACGATGTGTTTTACGCTCCAGTTCCTCCGTCCATTGAAGAGAGACTACTTGATCAAGAGAATATACAACGGACTGGTGGAAGGCGGCGCGCTGGTGGTGACTGAGAAGATTCTTACAAATAGCTCGCACATGAATCGCTTCTTCATTGATTTTTACTATGATTTCAAAAAACGTAACGGCTACTCTGAGAATGAAATTCTGAGAAAACGTGAAGCGCTCGAAAACGTTCTCATCCCCTACCGTATTGACGAGAACCTTGAGTTGTTTCGACGCAATGGGTTCGAAATTGTTGAGACATTCTTTCAGTGGTATAACTTTGCCGGATTTCTTTGTGTGAAGAAACCTGTGTAGATTTAGCCTGGATAAATGAGAGGAACGGTCTATTCCGCTATCAATGACTGGATTAGGATGATAGCAACAGCGGTGCTTCCCGAGGACTTTCGTCGCTGGCTGCGGGCGCAGCAGCGACAATACCGATTGCAGTGGCCGAGAGTAGGGACTGTGGAAGATAATAGCCTTTGGCGGGTAACGCCCATCAGCCGTATATTCGGCTTGAACCGGGGTTTGCCGATTGATCGTTATTATATAGAGCTGTTTCTATCTGTCCATACGTCGGACATTCAAGGACATGTTCTGGAGATAGGAGACAACTTCTACACGCGGAAGTTTGGAGGTGGTCGAGTCACAAGGAGCGATGTGCTTAATGTAGTAGAAGGCAACAGGGAAGCGACAATTGTGGCGGATTTAACCTGCGCCGACCATGTTCCGTCGAATACCTTTGATTGCATTATCTGCACCCAGACGCTTCAGATGATCTATGAGGTGCGGGCGGCATTACGTCACCTATATCGGACTCTGAAGCCGGGGGGAGTGCTTTTAGCAACATCCCACGGCATCAGCAAGATTGGTCGCCGCAATGGTATAGATTCCTGGGGGGAATACTGGCGTTTCACGGCCCAGTCAGCCCAGCGTCTATTCGAGGAGATTTTTCCAGCGACAAATATCAGTGTTAAAACGCATGGGAATGTTCTTGCGGCGATTGCCCTTCTGCACGGGCTGGCAGCCGAGGAACTGCGTCAGGAAGAATTAGACTATTTTGACCCTGATTATGAGATTTTAGTCACTGTTAGAGCAGTAAAACCGAATGCAACTTTATGAAAAGAAATTTCGGTGAACCCCATCTTGTATAATTTCATCAACCGGATCATCAATTTCCCATCAACTTTTTCTCTACCTGTCTTGACTTTTCATGCTCTCGATAATCTGCCATCTGTCATTTCCTTTTCGCCGCGCGTGTTTAGGCGTGGCATAGCCAGACTTTATGAGAGCGGGTATAAGGCGATCGGTCTGCTTGAAGCAGTGGATTGCCTGCGCCAAGGAAGGCCATTCCCGGACTACTCCTTCGTAATCACTTTCGACGACGGGTACCAAACCGTATATGACGAAGCTTTCCCAATTTTACAAGAATATGGGATGACAGCCACGGTTTTTCTTACTGTGGGGGAAAAGGGAATATCGAAGCCTGCCGATCGGTTGCCCTCTACCGAGGGTCGTTCTATGTTAAGTTGGAGAGAGATACAGGAGATGCAACGATGGGGTATCACCTTTGGTGCTCACACACTTACTCATCCGGACCTGACCCGTTTGCCCTACCACCGAGTCGAAGCTGAGGTCTGTAATTCGAAGGTGATCATTGAAGGCATCCTGAGCGCTCCGGTTGCTTGCTTTGCTTATCCATATGGTCGCTATGACAATCAAAGCCGTGAAATTGTTCGACAACACTTTACCTGTGCCTGCTCCGACAAGCTTGGTCTGGTCACTGGAAGCAGTGATCTCTATGCTCTAGAACGTGTAGATGGTTATTACCTCCGCACTGATAGGTTATTTGATGTGATGTTGACCAAGTTGTTTCCCTGGTACATTCGGGCCCGCAGCATCCCTCGTCTGCTTCGGCGTGCCGTTTGACTCAGTTCATGATAGACCGACCATTACGCTTTTGTATGATCACAACGTTTTATCCACCCTATAACTTTGGTGGCGATGGTATATTTGTCCACCAATTGTCCAACGAGCTGGCAAAGCGCGGTCATCATGTGGAGGTTATACACTGTATTGATTCATACCGCCTGTTGGCACGCCAGGAGCCCACAAAAACCTATGATGATCACCCAAACGTGACTGTGCACGGACTCAAGAGTCGGTTTGGTTTTCTCTCTACTCTTGCCACACAGCAGATGGGTTACCCTTTCTTCAAGTCGGCCCAAATTCAGCGGATTCTAAAAAGGGGTTTTGATATCATCCACTATCACAACATCTCGCTTGTGGGTGGGCCAAAAATTCTCGAATATGGGCATGGTATAAAACTCTACACAATGCACGAGTACTGGCTGGTATGTCCCACGCATGTGCTATTCAG
>JBLNAE010000296.1:0-12134 GCA_050259195.1 Ignavibacteriales bacterium | reverse complement strand
TATCACCCCATTAACCATCCTCATTAGCTTTTTTTATTCCTTTTATCTCTTATCTTCAAATCCTCAAGATATGTTTCTATGTTCATCGTTATTCCCTCCATTATGGTAATTTCTAAAAGTATATTGTTTGAATCTAATTTCTGTCCAGTTTTTAGTATAATTACTCAGGAGTAGGTGTAAAATCCTCACTTACAACCCATTTAGAACCCGAATTCACATGAACACTGGTTGTAGAACTTGAATCCCATTTAAAAATAATCACGTGCATTTTTTGTAAAGTGCCCGCTCCCTATTGACTACCAACATTCCCTATATGAAAATTGTTGAAGATAGATTTTTAGGAGGCAAGTTATGGCAGACTCAAAGATCGCTTATGGAGACGGATTTGTCACCGTTGCTCTTCCAGAGAAAACTCAAATTTTAGAGCCGCCCCTTTCACTCGCGCCATTGAAAAATCCGGAGGAAGCCATTCGAAGTGCGCTTTATTCTCCGATTGCCCATGAGCAGGTCTCTAAGTTAGTAGGTCCCAAATCGAAAGTCACCATAGTCTTTGATGACCCAGTGATCCCTCAAATGCCTATGAGGAAGCCGGACTTTAGAGAGGTAGCTATTACCGTTCTTCTCGAGGAACTGGAAAAAGCCGGAGTGAAGAGGAGCAATATTAGACTGATTTGTGCGAATGCGCTTCACCGCAAGTTTACAAACGGGGAGTTGTCAACGATTTTAGGCACTAAAATTTCCCTGGCATTTGGCCCTAATCATCTCTACTGCCATGACGCGGAAGACAGAGAAAATCTCGTTCTTGTAGGCGAAACGGAGAGAGGGTTTGAGGTTGAGATAAATAGAGCGGTTATGGAATCGGACCAGCTTTTCTATATAAACATTACAAGCCTTCCGTTTCACGGCGGGTGGAAATCCATTGTTGTTGGACTCAGTAGCTATCGCAGCATACGTCAGCACCATCGGCCATTTAGAGGAGCAAGCGGCAAGTCCGTAATGGATGCCAAGAGATCATCTTTCCAGAAGCTTATATGGGAAATGGGAGCCGTTATTGAAAGAGAGTTGGCCGGGTATGGAAGGCGAATCTTTACAATTGAATCCGTTCTGAACACCGCTCAACCACAGGAACCCATAGCCGTATTTGCAGGCAATATCCCCGATGTGCATGAAAAAACGCTCGACGTACTGTATAAACAGCAGGTGGTCTCGCTGGCTGAGCAAACAGACGTTGCCATATACGGCATTCCAAATCAGTCTTACTATGCGAACCTCTCTAAAATTAATCCCATTTTGGTGAGGAACCAGGCTCTCTCTTATGCCTTTGGACTCTACCATAACAAGCCCCTCATTCGGGAGGGTGGGATTGCCATTTTTGTAAACCCGTGCCTGGCAGAGTTTCATGAGATGAACCACCCATCTTATATTGAATTTTTCAACCGGGTGCTTCCGAACATGCAAGACCCTTATGATATATGGGACTTCTACGCCGAGGATTTTGCTCACCGTCCTGAATACGTCCATAAGTATCGCTATGCATATGGATTCCACGGGGTTCATCCGCTTATACTCTGGGGTCAAGGAGCATTTCCCCTGCGCCATCTTGGCGGGGTTTTTCTGGCGGGCGCAAAGGATTTCAAGGCCGCAAGGCGTGTAGGTTTCGAACCGTTTAGTACGGTCGAAGAAGCAATCGCCGAAGCGGAATCAACACTTGGAAAGGATTGCGGTATAACCTACCATTCTGCACCACCGGCTTTCATTACGTCTATAGAAGCGTAGGGAATTTAAAAAAGATTTTACCATCTTTGAAGCACCGGATTGGGAAGGGGTGTTCTCTGACTTTTCTCCTCTATCTCGGCAATCATGTTTTTTGCCATTTCTTTATTGAAGTACCAATCTGCGTAGACGGTAGGGTTTTTCTCTTGTATCACTTCTTCTAGTGCTTCTTTTGCTTCCTCATATCTCTTTTGCTTTATTAGATTCCTTGCAAGATGAATTTTTAAGACCGTAAGATGCGGATCAAGCCTTATTGCCCTTCTCAGGTATATCTCAGATATATGAAGATCGCCTCCCATAAATTCCGGAATGGTGTAGTACAAAAGGCCGTTCATACCCAAGGCATAGATATGATCTGGATCCAGCTTGAGTATGAGCCTTAACTCTCTTTTTATTTCGGGAAGTAGGAATAGAGACTTTAAAACCCCGCGCGTTTCTCCCCACGAACCCAGGTTTGCCACGTAGAAGAAATGCGCATCGGGGTTATTGGGCGCGAGCTTTACGGCTTTTTTCGCCGCCCTTATTCCGTTCTTAAATACCCTGATTTTTTCATTGTCGTCCGGAGCCTTTGCGTATCCATAGGTAAGCCAGACCCTTGAGAGAAGAATCAAAGCCTCTAAATTATTAGGAGCCTTGTCAAGAATGCCTTCGAGGATTTCTATTGACCTGTCCAGATTCATTGAGTCCTTGTAGTAATCGAGGTAGATCATTTTTGCCATTTTGAGTCGGGTTGCTACTCCTTTTGTCCCTGGTGCTGCCTTTCCCTTAGATTCGGCAGTTCCCGTGAACGCCAAAGAGAATGCGACAATTAACGTTAAGAAGGGCATAACAAGCCTAGAGTGCTTCATCAAGTGTTTCCGCATGTGGTATTTGCATTAATATGGTGCGCCGTTACTACTACCTTTTACCTCGGCAACTATAATCAAAGGCATGTGATCCGACGCAAGCCGAGATAACGGAGTGTCGGGGATATATGCTCTAACGGGATGGAGTTGATTGTTAACGTATATATGATCGAGTTTAAGCTTGATCGGCCCCCAACGAAACGTGGCTCTATCTCTACTGCCGGATAACCTAAAGGCATCGTGAAAATAATCCTGTATAGGTGAATTCACCACTGAGATTGGTCTGTCATTAAAATCTCCCAGGATAACCATAGGCTTTTGAAGCGTTCCGTTGAGCAGGATTGATTCGCTGAGCAGCTTGCGGCGTTGATAAATCCTCTCCCTAATGCCAAGCCCTAGATGCACGTTAAACACGTGCAGATGCGCCGAATCAAGGGTAATGTTGCTGTGCAGGGCGCCCCTAGGCTCAACGTTGCGGAGCCTGAGACGGGGTCGGAAAGAAAGATCATATCTCTGGTTTTCCCGAATTGGAAATCGGCTCAAAGTGGCAATTCCAAATTCGCCTTCTCCCATGCGGCGATTCACGCAATGATGAAAGTGCATCCCAAGGGCGTCGGCAATAATCCTGGGTTGGTCATCAAAATTGGTGCGGGACAAATTTTTATCAACCTCTTGCAAAGCGACCACATCAGGGTTTTCATTTCTTATAACATCTATAATTCTATTAAGCCTGTAGCGATTATCTCGCCCAACGCCATAATGGATGTTATAAGTCATAACCTTTAAATAATGAGAAATACTCAAATCTACCATTTTGCTTCTTGGTGTCTCCTTGCGCATCGTACCTGGAGAATTTCATGAGAATAAAGGGATGGCATATTATCTGCAGAAAATTATTTTAGCCTTTTGGATTAAAATGGTCAATCTCTTCTAAAATGGCGGAAATAAGCCTTATCGTCTCTTCAATATCGCTCTTATAAGCCAGACATCCCGGGCTGTGGAGATAGCGCACCGGAACGGAAACAGCGCCGACCCGGCTCCCTTTTCCTGTCACCTGCATGGCGGTGGCGTTTGTGCTGCCAGCCCTCTTAACTGTTACCTGGTAAGGTATTTTGCGCCTATTGGCCAGTTCGGTTATAAAAAAGCTCAACGCGCGATTGGCGACCAGGTATTTATCCGAAAGCCTTACCTCCGGGCCTTTGCCCACTTTGGCTAAGGTCTTGTGTTCTGGAACGCCGGGGATGTCATTGGCAACCGTGCCTTCAAGGGCAATTACAATCTCAGGTTCAAATTGTGGAACGATGACATTCGCGCCTCTTAGTCCTACTTCTTCTTGAGCGGTAGCCGAGACATAGAGATCACAACTAATTCTGGGTTTTTGTCTTAGCGCCTCCAGGATAACGAAAAGGCCTACCCTGTCATCTATGGCTTTGGAAATCACAGCGTCTTCCGTCTCTACAAAGGGTGAGAAATATGAAACCACATCACCGACTTTTATCAGGCTCAAAACCTTTTCGGGCGAGAGTCCAAGGTCAATAAAACAATCCTCAACCTCCGGCGCCTCTTTCTCACCCTCCTTTCTTATATGAGGCGGGGAAGCGGCTACCATTCCCACAAGAGGCTTTCTGCCCCATACGACGAGCCTTTGCCCGTAAAAAACCTTGGCATCAATACCACCCAATGGTATCACACGCAAAAAACCCCTATCGTTTATGTACCTAACCATAAATCCCACTTCATCCATGTGGGCGTCTAAAAGGAGCCTCGGCCCATCCCCCCCAATGTGTGCCACAACGTTGCCAAGAGCGTCTTCCGTTATCTCTTTGGTAAATTCTTTCAGGGCCGAAAGGACAATCTCTTTAACCGGCTCTTCCGCCCCGGGCAACCCCGGAGTCTCGCATAGCTGTTTCAGGAACTTGGTTTCCATAATAAGATTTGAATTATAACCAATGGGCGGAGATTTGCCAATGTAACGGGAATTGTTTTACACTTCAATATGGAGCTGCGGTAATATGCAAAACGTTATCGAGACCGTGAAACGGATTGTTCATCAACTCATGCAAGAGTATGGGATTCAAAAGGATGTTATAAGCATTATTCATGATAAAGGCATAATTGGATTGATTTCTTTCTCATCTCATTCTAATCTTTTTAAATGCCAAAACAACTTTCAAAGTTACGTTAAAGTAGCTGTTCGCTACATAAATTAGGATTGGGCGAAAGATGAGCACAAAAGCTGAGACTAGAGAAACAATTTCAAGACTTATAGCAGAAAATAAAGATAAGCTACCCAAATTTGGCGTGGAAAGGCTAGGTCTTTTCGGCTCATTTGTAAGGGGAGACCAAAATGAAAATAGCGATATAGATATTCTGGTTGAATTTTCCTCGGGCAAAAAGAATTATGACAACTTTATCAATCTCGTGTTTTTTCTTGAAGAGATATTGCAGAGACGTGTAGAACTTGTAACACCAGAATCCATCAGTCCCTATCTAAAGTCCTACATTATGGGTGAGGTTGAATACTTTGAAATCGCACATTGAATACCTTATTCTCGCACTAAAAACACAGATTGAAAATATAATGAAAAATGAAAACCGGTAAATTTTCAAAGTCGGAACCAAATACAACTTCACTTTTCACACCGCCAAAATCTGCGGTTCCCCTTGCTGAAAGGATTCGGCCAAAGGATTTTGGGGAGTTTGTGGGCCAGGAACATCTTGTTGGCGCTGATGGAACGATTCGCAAGATGGTTCAAGGCGGTAATCTGCGTTCGATGGTTTTATGGGGACCGCCTGGAACAGGAAAGACGACGCTTGCGCGGCTCATTGCAAAGGAAATAGACGCGGACTTTTTTCAGGTGAATGCGATTTCATCCGGCGTTAAAGAGATGCGCGAGATTATATCTCATGCCAAAGAGTCCCTCGAAATCGGGAGGCGAACTATATTATTCATTGATGAAATCCACCGATTCAATAAGGCTCAGCAGGATGCCCTTCTTGAAAGCGTTGAAAATGGCACACTAATTCTTATTGGGGCCACAACTGAAAATCCATCCTTTGGGGTTATATCTCCTCTGCTCTCGCGATGTCAGGTTTATGTCCTGGACCCATTAACAGACGCCGACCTTGAGACCATTCTAAGCAGGGCTTTAACTGAGGATGAATTGATGAAGAATATCGAATTAAGCCCGGAGGCTCAAAAAGAGCTTATAAGCCTGTCTGGAAGCGATGCCCGGGTTATGCTAAATGCGTTTGAATTGGCTGTCGCTCTAAGCGGCGGGCGCAGGCCGATTAGGATTGATAGAGAGAAGATTCGAGAGGCGTACCAGACGCGTCATTATAGATACGACAGGAGCGGGGAAGAGCATTATAATACGATTTCGGCATTTATAAAGAGCGTCAGGGGAAGCGACCCCGATGCGGCGGTGTACTATCTAGCTCGTATGCTCGAAGCGGGGGAAGACCCGAAATTCATCGCGCGCCGTTTAATCATTCTTGCATCGGAAGACATAGGGAATGCAGAACCTTACGCATTGACATTGGCGACAGCATGCTTTACGTCTGTCCACTACGTCGGCATGCCGGAGGCGCGGATAATCCTCGCGCAAACCGCGACTTACCTTGCAAGCTGTCCTAAAAGCAACGCATCATACCTTGCAATTGAAAAGGCGCTTTTCGATGTGCGTGAAAAACCAAATCTTCCGATTCCTATCCATTTAAGAAATGCTCCAACCAATCTGATGAAGGACATTGGTTACGGGAAGGATTACAAGTATGCCCACAGTTTCGAGGATCATTTTGTAGAACAGAACTATCTGCCCGATGAGATTAAAGATAGAATCTACTATGAGCCGACAGAAATAGGAAGGGAGTCGAATCTAAAAAAGTATCTACAAAAAATATGGAAAAAACGAAGGAGGGAGGATAAATAAATTGGATAAACCTGCTTTAATTCTCATTGCGGTGTGGTAGACTGTATCAAAGTGTATAGATTCCGATAAAGTTGTTGCGGCGAGGAGTAGAGCGACGAAGCAATCTCAGGTTCAGAGCAAGATACGAGATTGCTTCGCTAATGCTCGCAATGATACATCGGCAGACTGAAAGACAACACATTGACCCACCAAGAGAAACAAGCCGTTATTATTATGAGTTTTATAATGGCGCTGCGCCTTTTGGGGATTTTTCTACTCCTCCCGATTTTCAGCGTTTATGCGATTAAATATCCCGGTGCAACTCTGCCTCTGGTTGGAATCGCTTTTGGCATATATGCCCTCGCTCAATGCGTTCTTCAAATCCCCTTTGGATGGGCAAGTGACAGATTCGGTAGAAGGCCTGTTCTTATCGTAGGGCTTCTCCTTTTTTCTCTGGGGAGTTTAGTGTGTGGTATGGCAGGGAATATAACCCAGTTGATCCTTGCCCGTGTGCTTCAGGGAAGCGGTGCAGTCAGTGCTGTTGCAATGGCGACATTGGGCGATTTGACCCGTCCTCAGGTGAGGGCGCAGGCATTTACAGTTGCGGGTATCGCCGTTGGCGTTGCTTTTACGATTGGTCTCCTCGGCGGGCCGTTTCTGGCTGCCCGATTCGGTTTTAATGAACTCTTCTATTTGCTTGCGGTTTTGAGCTTTCTTGCCATGTTGGTTACTGGATTTTTCCTCCCTCAAATTAAGGTAGAGAGGATGGAGTCATTAGTGCGGCGTGGTTTACGACTCGGCGGACTTATAAATGGTTTTAAAATCCGGCGGCTTTATCTGGCTGCTTTAATACTCTCGTTTGTTTTAAATCTCTTCTTTTTTATTTACCCCCTAGACTGGGTTCACCTTGGACTCAATCAGGCGCAACTGTGGAAGGTTTATCTGGTAATATTTCTCCCCAGTCTTTTATTTGTTTTTCCTTATGTCCGACGCGCTGAGAAACAAGGCAAACTCTGGTTGCCTGTACTGGGAGGGTGGGCTTTTATCATCTTGAGCTTTTTTGTTCCTCTAGTCGGTGGGTCTCAAAGATGGATTCTATACACGACGGGCGCGGTATTCTTTCTAGGCTATACCCTTTTTCAAGCGCTTCTTCCTACATTTTTAACTCAGCAGGTTCCATCTGAAAAGCGTGGCGCCGCTACTGGCATTTATAACTTGGCCAGTTTTTTTGGCTCGTCTCTGGGCGGCATGCTTACGGGATTCCTATACCACTCTAGTCGGGTTTTTCCCTTGATTCTGGGCTTAATCCTCCTTGTCTTATGGGTTTTCATAGGCTTGCCAAGGCCGCCCGATTCTGATGTGATTCATTGAGAAAAAAACTTTAGAGCGTTTTTGCTCGGAGGCAGATCATGAAACCAGCGGCTTTGGCTTTGCTTGTGGCATCAATATGGGGCATTACCCCTATATTTGAGAAGCTGAGTTTAATAAAGGCTTCGCCCCTTACCGTTATTACGTTGCGGTTTATATTTACAACTACGTGCATCATTGTCATATCCCTGGCAACTGGTAGATATAGGGAGATTGCCAGCATTGATGGAAGAACCCTCCTTTGGATACTTCTTGCTGGATTATTGGGAGGGGTTGTTGGACTATTGATCTATTTTTCTGTGCTCAAACAAGACCTTACTTCAAGGATAGTTCCAATTGCCGCCACCTTTCCGCTCTTTACTGCTCTATACGCCTTTATGTTTCTTCACGAGGCTATTTCGATACAGAGACTTGTGGGAATTGTTCTTATAGTGATTGGATTAATTTTCGTCAACTGGAATAGCATACCAGTACCCGGTAAATGACAGGAAGCATCTTGTAAATTATAGTCGGACAAGAATGTATCTTCACTCTTTAACCTCTCCTCTGTGTTCCCTTGCTAGTTCTATCTGAAAGTAAGATACATCTACTCTACATTGCCCTTTATCGCGATACAAGGTATGCAACTTGCAAATAGATTCCCTAAATCATCTTCTCCTTCCTCAGCATTATTGTCAAAATCGTCTACATCCCAACCACCTTCGTATCTTTTATCCCATTTGCCGCGCCAAGAAAAAACTAGCTTTCTATCACACCATATGCAATGCCCATGGGATTTGTTAAAAATGGTTTGTACTTCTTCCGTTAATTTTTCTCTGTCCATGATATGCACCTGCTAAAATTTTATAAAGAAGAACCTTTCATCGGATGCGTTTCTAGGGCTACACTCATCAAATTACTCACCCCTAATCAGATATGCTGCTTTCTCGGCGATCATGATCGTTGGCGCGTTTGTGTTCCCGTGCACGATGGTCGGCATTACAGAGGCATCAACCACGCGCAGGCCCTCCATACCATACACGCGCAACGACGGGTCAACCACCGCCATGTCATCCATTCCCATCTTGCATGCGCCGACATGGTGATAGATTGTTTGAACCTTTTCGCGGACATAGGCTTCAATGTCCTCTTTGCTCTGGACATGCACGCCCGGCTCTATTTCCCCATCAGCGTATTCTTCGAACGCCTTTGTCCCAACGATGCGGCGGGCGAGTTTGATACTCTCGATCAGGATGTCCGGTTCTTCTTCTGGCCGGTTGGAGAGATAGTTGGGCTGTATGAGTGGTGGGTCGAGTGGATTGCCGGAGCGAAGTAGTATATTGCCCACGCTTTTTGGCTGGAGGGTCGGAACAAAGGTAAAGCCATGCTCAGTTGGGCGATCAATGGAGAGTATCGCGAGAAAATGCAACTGCAGGTCAGGTGCGGTTATACCCGATTTTGTACAGACGAAGGCGCATGCCTCGATCAAGTTCGATGTGAGCATCCCCCTTTTAAAGAGCAAGTAGCGGAGCCGGCTGGTAATGGATTTCGCGGCAAGGAGTGAGACCGGTTTTTTGGACCTGAATAACAATGGTAAACCGATATGGTCCTGCAGGTTCTCTCCAACACCCGGGAGGTTGTGTATCACATTGATGCCTCGCGATTTTAGATGCTCTGCCGGACCAATACCTGAAAGCATCAGTAGCTGTGGTGAGTTGATAGCACCGGCGCTGAGGATCACCTCGCGCGCAGACTGCGCGGTTTGCTTCTGTCTATCTTTAATGTACGCAACGCCAACTGCATATCTCCCTTGCAGAAGGATATTTGTTACGTGAGCGCCAGTAATCACCGTCAGGTTAGACCGTTGTATGACAGGATGGAGATAACCTACCGCAGTGCTACACCGCTTACCGTCTTTCTGTGTAACCTGACAGTAGCCGATGCCTTCTTGCTCGGCGCCGTTGAAATCGTCGTTGTATGGAAGACCGATTTCAATGCCCGCTCGGACGAATGCTTGTGTAAGTAGATTCGGATCGCGTAAATCTGCCACATTGATTGGGCCACCGGAGCCGTGAAAGGCGGATGGACCACGCTCGTTGTTTTCGGATTTCTTGAAAAATGGCAACACCTCATTGTAACTCCAGCCGCTGTTGCCGAGACTAGCCCAGAGGTCGTAGTCAGATCTGTGTCCGCGCATATAGATTTGTGCGTTGATGGGTGAAGTGCTGCCAAGCGTTTTGCCGCGTGGGTAGTAAATTCTCCTGCCGTTTAAATGCTCCTGCGGAACTGTCATGTAGTTCCAGTCCAGATCGGTCTTAAATAACTGGGCGTACGCGGCAGGGACATGGATCTCTCTCGCCTCATCCGGTGGGCCAGCTTCGAGTAGCAGGACGCGTGCGCTGGAATTTTCGCTGAGACGGTGGGCAAGCACACAGCCGGCTGAACCCGCGCCCACAATTATGTAGTCGTACATAAGCCCTCCCTTCATGCCATGTTGGTTGAAAAACGATCAAGCAGGATCTATAGGCATTCGGCATCACCTACTACGTAATATTATTATACGGGATGTTATACAGAATTTTTGGGCTGTTTTCTATTACTGGAGAATACGAATAATACTAATTCTGGCTGAATACTATATGTTTGTCATGTTGAACGCATTCGTTTCACTCGGTGTAAACTCCGTGAATAATAGATTCTTCGCTTCGCTCAGAATGACAAATACGGACAATGTTTATGCGAAATTGGTATTACGGGTTATATATTCGCCAGCCATCCATTCAAAAAATCCTCAGCCTGAATTTCACCGTAAACCATCATCTCTTGTATGAATGCTGGGTCACGATCCAGTTTTGACGTATAGTGTAGATCTCGTTTCATTTTAATCTCCCTCACTTCAATATGCTTGTACTTATTATTTGAAAGAGTTCCTTCTTTTAACCACTTGTTGACTACCTTTATAAAATCTACTTCTTTATTGAGGGAAAGATGGCCCGCAATCTCATAGGTTCTATCGAGGACTTCTTCTAATGACTGCGGGTGGTTATTTCGTTTTTGCCGGGTTGTTTGTATTATCCATATTTCATCGGGTTTTAAATGAGCATCGGAAATGCCCTGTACGAGACCACTTACGCAATAACTCTGTGAAAATGCTCCATCCCAATACGCACTACCATTGATATGTACAGCCCTATACAAAATTGGAAGCGCAACTGAGGCAAGCATTACTTCAGCATTAATTTCGGCATTTTTGAAATTCTTGAAGTAACCGGAATTAATGTCAATAGCACCAATAAGCAAAATAGGACTCGATGGGGTCAAGAGTTTTTTTATTTCTTCAAAATCAATATGCTTTTCCAGCATGCCTTTCAGATGACTCTGCGCCCAGTCACTTTTACCGGGATGAAGATAGGGCTGAAGCATGGCGATGCCGCCTGGGAATCGGTATACATTAACAAGCCATTCGTTTAGGAAGATGTCATATAATGAATTTGCGGAATTTTCCTTCCAAAACGAATTTAATAGCCGTATAGCTTTATCTTCATCATTCTTTAATAAGCCGTACCAGGCCAGCAGAGCAGAAATAGCACCTCCAGATGTACCACTAAAGCCCATGATTTCATACCTTTCATAATTTTCTTTGAGAATCCTTTTCAGTGCTCCTGCGGTAAGGACGGTATGTTCTCTATTCCAACTGCCCTGTCTATCTTATCCATACCATTCAACTTTGTGAAGTCCGCAAGGCCGCGAATATCAACCGAGTAGTCTGGCTTTACGAATACACCCAATCCGGGCTTGCCCCAAAGCAGGATCTTCAGGACCTTGCGCTTCCTCTCATAGTCGAATGAGTCAATATCGGCTTCCAGCTCTACCCTTAGCTCACTTAGTCTGGTATCCAGCTTATTCCTGTCCTTAAGCGCTTCTATGTTCTTTCTAATGGTCTCTTTTTCCTTTCTCAGCTTCTCCACTCTGCCATCTAGCTTTCCTCTGTCAAACTTCCCCATCTGGTAGAGGTCGAGAAGCCTTTCCTCTTCGGTCTCTTTGTTCTCGAGTAGTTTGGTTAGCTCCTCTATGTTTTCATCCGAAGAATCTATGGACTCGGATTTGAGAATAGCCTCCCTGAGCAGAGCGGGTGTTTTAAGCAGGCCTTTAATTTCTTTCCAGACCGCGCCTTCAATATCGCTGGCTATAACGGATTTTATAGGGCACTCCCGGTTCAGATGCTTATGCCTGCCATTAAAACAGTAGTAATACCTGT
>JBLNAE010000295.1:0-5214 GCA_050259195.1 Ignavibacteriales bacterium | reverse complement strand
AATCAACAATCAAGGGAGGTTTTAGTAATTAGCTTTTTCTTTCGGCTATATACCAATTTGATACCGTAATTCTCTTAATTGAAGTTCGGCTGAATACAGACCATTTGAGATCACGTACAATCTTACGTTACTGTAATCAATCAAAGTTGCTAATCTACCTACACCTGACCATGATCCCGTTGATAGTTCTATTTCAAAGGCATCTTCAGGAATCAAATTTCTACCTTTCTCACGAAACCATAAAACATCAATCTGCCTGAGAACTTCATAATCAGAAAATTGCAGTTCGGGACATGTTTCCAATGTTGCAATATCCGATAATTTCTTACCATTAAACCTTTTATTTTATCAGGGTAAAAAGTTTTAAATCCACGAATATTACCAATCTCTAAGAGCCTTCCTTGTAATACTGAATGTAAACTCTCTTCAACCGTATTTTTTGGTTCCGAAATAACAAAAGGTTTAAGAAATAAATTCCATGAATTGATAAATTGACTGCAATCAAGTCTGTTATTTCTGCCTCTCAGTACGATGTTTAAGCCTCTATCTATATTGATTTTGTACTCGCCGTTTCTATCGTGGCTGATTTCTGACAAACGTTTAAATAGCAACTTTGCTGGAATAATTATAGTTCTTTCCACATCCCCACAAATAAAAGCAATAAATGGATTATCAAGATTTGCCATTTCTTCAACCGTCAAATAGTTCAGTCCGAAAAAATATCTTTTGTTCCCTTCTGACGCGGCACGTGTTAATACATTTGCTTCTGCAATTTTATAAGTTCTTGCTTTCAATACTTTTATTAACTCAACATTTATTTGAAATTCCTTTGCCTTTTCTAGAAATTCGGCTACTAAAATTTCAGAAGGAGACAATGTTTTATTATTCATCATCCGCATTAACTTCCGCCACTTCAAAGGCTTCGTTAATTGCAGGTTCAATCCTCTCAATCAAGAAGTTATCCCTTTTGCGATCATCCTCCGAGGATAAATCTTTACAATCACCTAAATACCACTCAACATTTCGACATGCTTCTTTTTTATTTTCAGCCTGAATATCCACGATATGAGTTCTCGAGAGCAAAACCTGGTACTTTTTCATGGTCTTAACTTACCCCCTATTTTATAGAAAATTTAATTTTTTACAATGGGCTTTGCTGAGAAGGAAAGAGAGGTTATTTAGCAGAGTTCAGGACACCGACATAATTGAAGTAGAAGGAAGAAATCTTTCTCTTGGCATCATGCCTTTATTCGGATGGCACTCGTTTCACTTTCAACCGACGACGCATCTCCGTGCTGGAGATTCCACCCTCTGATTTCTGCCGCGCCCGTGACCGCTCAATTAGAGCAATAAACTGAGGATTGGTGCTTATGGTTACAGTCTCCAAATCCGCTTTATGATTTTTCTTATGCACTTCTTATTCCTTCCAGTGCTTTTTTGCTCTATCAAATATATCGTCTATGGTCTGCCCCTTGTAGAGTCGCCGAGAGATTTTTACATAATCAGTGGGTTCACGCTGAATCAAAGTAAGAAATCTAAAAGCCACCGTAGGACCAAGAGCTTTGTTTAAGGCTTCTATCCCGCTAATCCTTATTTCCGCATCATTCATTATTTTCTTTTTCTTCACTATTTTGCTTGACTCTACGAGTCAACTCGGCAATAGGTTATCGTCAAACTCACAAACAAATAAGGACTTTAAGGGGAACTTCTTTGAAGCATCTAATATCTCTATACCGACAATCTGCCCCGTATCGGTCATATCAACATTGATGCCTTCAGCAATCTCTATAACCCCTGAGGGCTTTTGCTTGGAAAGCCTTATATAAGCGGCATCTACTTCTTTATCGTAGAAGATTTTCATCGTATACGCCCTTTTTTTAACGGGTAAGCTGTAATTACAACTATTTTATCCCTTTCCACAGAAAAAACAATCTTCAAGGAAAGCTCCTTATTAACAATCTCCTTCTTACCCGATACCGATCTGTTATTCGCCATAAAAGCCTTTATCGTATTTATTACATCCTCCTGCAGTATCTTATAAAGCTGCATCCTTCTTCTTGCGTGTCTTGAGAATTTTATCTCCATTCTTTGTATTCCATTCGAAGAAGAAAAAGAGATTATTCAACCATTGGAAACACTTCCCTTATACGCCCAATCGAGTAGCTCAACTGGATGGGCGGTTTTGATATTCAGTCCATATCGTCTGATGCCCATTCCAATCTGAAGGAGGCATCCGGGGTTTCCCACAACTAAGACCTCGGCTCCTGTTTCTTTGAGCTTGGAGATTTTTCGTCGGAGGAGTTTTTCCGACATCTCAGGCTCTACGAGATTGTAAATCCCCGCGCTTCCGCAGCATATATCGGATTCGGGAAGCTCGACAAATTCGATTCCGGGAATCTGATTTATGATTTTTCGAGGATGCGTTTTTATCCCCTGCGCATGGGCTATGTGACAGGCGTCCTGATACGTAACCCTGAGCTTCAATTCTTTTAATTCCCCCTGAATCCCAATATCCGATAAGAATTCCATGATGTCTCTTACTTTTTTGCTGAACTTTCCCGCATGAGAGTCGTTAAGAAGCTCACCATATTCCTTCATAGCAGACCCGCATCCTGCGGAGTTTACTATAATCGCATCAACATCGTAATTTTCAAAAATCCCGATGTTTGATCGCGCAAATTCTCTTGATTCGGATAAACGTCCTGAGTGCAGAGAGAGCGCTCCGCAGCAGCCCTGGCCTTTGGGAATAATAACCTCGCATCCGTTTTCGGCAAGAACCCTGACCGTAACCTCATTTGTTTCTGGAAAAAGCACGCTCTGCACGCATCCTGCAAGAAACGCAACCCGAAATCGTTTTTTCCCTTTAGCGGGCGTTAAATCAGGTAAAGAAGATGGAAATACAGATTTGACCTCCGGCAACATCCTTTCCATGTGCGCCAGTTTGTCAGAGAGTTTATGAAGAATTCCTGAAGACTGAACTAATCTCTTAACACCCACGGCCTGATATAAAAAGAGAAAAGGAAGAAGAAGCCTGAGCCTTTTGGGATATGGGAAAATCGAGAATAAAAGAGAGCGATGAAACCTATCCCCAAAGGGTCTCCTGTACCGACGCTCAATCTGAGACCTTGAGGCTTCAATAAGCTGGGAATAGTCTACGCCGGAAGGGCAGGCGGTTTCACAGGCAAGGCATCCAAGGCACAGATCGAGATGCTTAACCAGAGCCTCGCCCATCGGAATCCGCCCCTCTATGGCGGATTTCATCAAATAGATTCTTCCCCTCGGAGAATCAAGCTCATTTCCTGTCTCAAGATAAGTCGGACATGCCGTAAGACAGAATCCGCAGTGCACGCAATCACGAATAATATTGAGGCTCGGTCTGTCTATTTCATCAAATGCGAGGGAGGCTGTGCTTTTCTCTTTCATATTAATTATTTTTAACTATTTAATTAGCCACGAATATATACAAGAATAGAAGGATACAGAAAGCAGTAGACAGAATACAGGAAAAAACCTCAAGCCCCTCTATCCTGTTTCCTGTATTCTGTATCCTGATTTCATTCTCTTCGAATTGAGAAATGGAGTACCTCCCGTCGAGACTCCGCCAGCATCTCTCTTAGTTCGGCATCTCCGGAGAATTTTTTCTGACCCAATCTGCGTCCCTCAACCTGAAGATTAATTAGAGGTTGGGAGAATGGATAAGGAGCCATAACATAATTACTCCCGTCAATTGATTTCAGATTCAGAATCGCTGTCGAACCATTATAGCTAACCGGAACGTCCTCAATACCGATTGAGAGCCAACCATGACAGAGAGTAAGTGAGATTATATCCGCAACTTGAACGAGCCTGAGATTTACTTGAACGTCTTTGGGCAGGGAATTCAGGTTTGAGTTTGAAATATTGATCTTTAACATGTCAGAGACAAAGTCGCTGATTTCAATCTGCAAAGCCCTAGCCATACCGTTATTCGAATTTTTATTAAGCGACTTTTCATTGAGTTTTCCAAAATGGAGGGCGATCAGCGCCGAGGCATAGGGGTGATTTGCCGAATGCCTTTTAAAACACCGCCTCCATATTTCAGACTGATCGGAAGAACTCATCTCTAAGAAATTCATCGGATACCGGCTTACAGAATTTACTTTAGGAGAAGAATCCCATTCCTTCCAGCCGTTGTCGTGCTCTCCAATCGCAAATAGAACCTCGCTATCCAGTCCGCCAAACTCTTTATTTCCCCAATATTTCATTATCTCCCCTGAAAGCTCCGCATGGTCATGCTGACTGATTAAAATCCAGCCATCTTTTTCATCCCTTCGTATCATAATAACTACACCTAATTTTAGAATTTTCCTAGAAATAATTACCACATCATAGCGTAACTCAGGGAGTTTTGTTCTACAAGTATTTTTAGAGCATTTTTGTTTGAGAAGGTATTCGATAATTAGATTGCTTCGTCACTACGTTCCTCGCAATGACAAACTGAACTGGTCATTGCGAACACATTCGCCTTGCTCAGTGTAAACTCCGTGAAGCGATCTCGTATTACCTAACTGACTGTAGTGTAAACAAGCGTAAACGGCTCTAGGTTATGAAATCCAAGTCGTCTAGAACGGCTTCGGCTGCCGATTCGCCTGCATGTATGCAGTCCGGAATGCCGACTCCGCCGTAAGCGTTTCCCGCAAGCGCAAGCCCTCTGTGTTGTTTCACCCTGTCATTGATTCGTGATATCCCCTCAAGATGCCCAACCGGATATTGGGGCATGGATTGAGGATGACGGTGAACCAACGCAAATAGCGGTTGAGCTTTGATGCCAAGCAAGTCTCTCATCTCTTTACGCATTGCCTCAATCAGAGTATCATCGTCCCATTCGTAAACTCCCGGCTGCAATGCGCCACCGATAAAGCAGCGAAGAAGCTCGTTTCCTTCAGGCGCGCGCCCGGCAAATTTGACGCTGCTGAACGAACAGGCGATGATGGCGCGTTTTTCAACAGTTGGGACAACAAATCCAAAACCATCAAGCGGATGAGGTATGTCTTCACGCCCATAGGCGAGGTTTATAACGGCGGAAGAGGCGTATTGAATCTTCTTCAGGTCTGCTGACAGGTATGGGTCAAATCCTTTCGACAGCGCTGCCGCATGATGGGCTGATGTGGCAATAATTACTCCATCAGCCTCAAGCAGCGAGCCGTCATCCGTAAGGATGCTCCAGCCGCCATT
>JBLNAE010000294.1:0-4484 GCA_050259195.1 Ignavibacteriales bacterium | reverse complement strand
AATCTCCATCATAAAAACCACTGTCTTCTCGAAGATAAATCTCTCTAATCCCCTCTGGAATCATTTTCAAGCACTCAGCAACAAACTTTTTTACACCACGACAACTATGAGCCTTCCCAGTTCTAAAAAGTCCATGAAGAAAATCTCCCGTTTCCCCAATGAAGCAAAACAGAGGATGAAAGCTTGGTCGCCCTGACTTCTTTGGATTGTACCCTACTGAGGCTCTTTGCTGATGCCCATAGGCAGTCCTCACATGGGAATCTAAATCCAAGGTAATCTTATGCCACCCCTCAAAATCTCTTCTCGCTTTCATTAGCAGGGAGTGATTCACATGGGCTATTCCTTTAGCTGTCTCAACTCGAAAGCTCTTTAAAAATCTGCTGATTGTGCTCTGTACGGGGTAATCATCCAGTCCAGCTATCTTTTGGAATGACTTATCGAGCCTAAGCATTAGGGTGTCACTTTGTCTCCTTATATCGAGTGTTACAGCATAAAGAAGAGATACCAACATTTCGGCTACCGAAAACTTGCTCTCCCGCTTCTCAATTGTGACAGTACCTTCAAACTCTTTCTCAACCTTTAACCGTCTTAAGAATTTCCTTACAAGCTGTATCCCACCGAATTTAGTCAGGTTTTTCCCTGTAAATTCAACTCGAATATCGCTATGAGATTTCAGCTTCTGTGGAGGGGAATAAGCAGATTGAGATTTCACTTTTTAGGTGACCTCCTCATGTTGCTATTTTTCCTGTTTTATACTCGTAATTGACAATAAATTCAAGGAAAAGTGGATATATTCCAATCATATCACTGTTGTTTTATGCATAATCTGGGTTCATGTGTATAGATACGAGCTGGTACTCGCATGTCACTTCGGAAAGTTTTTGGAATTTCCCAAAGAAAATCTTCTATTCTTATGAGATTCGATTTATCAAACATACTTAACCCCCGATGTAGCTATTAAAGAACCTCCAAATATAATATTTGTGACAATCTATATACCATCAACTCATTACATATAGCTTGCTAAAATCATTGAGATTTTCTTGAGATTCGTTTCTATTGGAAAAAGGATTATTGTCATAAAATATGAGATCTGACACTTGTATTACATTTACTAATAACATAAGCGTCAAAACTTTAAGTACTTTTATAACCGCTAGGATAGCCTCTAAATTAGGTAGCCACAGTTAAATATCAAAAATAATCATAGTTTCCCAATTTCCATCCTTCGTTTCTTTTACCTCAGCCTCGTGATACGTTACCGCTTTTATGTCCTCATCAAAGGAGCTGGCAGTAAAACCACGTAGTGTTGCTTCAAGTGAGTGTAGGGACAAGGTCTCAAAAATTACTTCGTCATACATCTCTTTATGTATATGAACGGAAAGTAAAACTTCGTTGAGAAAATCAACGAGAAGCGCGGTTGTATCCACCGCTTCGAGTACAATAGTTCTTTGTGTCTTCTTTTTCTTATCTTCAACTCTCGGTTTAAGAATTTCCATCATTCCGTAAACTGCATCTGAAAAGAGTTTTTCGAGGGAATCTGCTTGAACAAGCATTCTAACATCGGCAGTGTGTTCTAATATTTTGTATGACATGGTGACGCCTATATAATAAATATCCTCTTATGTAACTTATTTTCAAGATATCTTTCTTTTTTGTTCCAGATAGCTTTCGTTTAAGCAAACCTAAACTTATGGCAATGCAAGCCTATCCCCCCCTCTCTTGTGAAGGTGATTTAAAGTATTCCGGAAGTTGAGTTGTTTTATCAATGATTGCCAAATCGATCTGTTCTTGTGTTAGGTTTTCTACACAGGTTAAATTAGTTTGCACAAAGACTGCCTTCTCTAGGTTAGCTCCTTCGAGTTTTGCCCTCTCCAAATTCGCTTTCCAGAGGTCCGCTTCATTGAGATCTGCTCTGCTGAGGTCTGCCCCCCTTAGGTCTACCTCCCTGAGATCCGCTAACCTGAGATTTGCCTCTCTGAGGCACGCGTCATTGAGGTTCGCCTTACTGAGGGTTGCCTCAACAAGGTCTGCTGTCCTTAGATGCGCCCTACTAAGGTTTGCCTTTCTAAGGTATGCACCACTAAGATCTGCCCAACCAAGGTCCGCTTTGTGGAGATTTGCCCAACCGAGGTCTGCCCCACTGAGATCCGCCCTGCTAAGGTTTGCCCCTCTTAAGTCCGCTGCCCTTAGGTTTGCTCCACTAAGGTCTGCTTCTCTGAGACACGCCCCACCAAGGTCTGCCCTAATGAGGTCTGCCTCTGACAGGTCTGGCTTCATATCGGGGTTTTCCTCTCTCCAACGATTCCAAATTTTTACTCCTTGCCTGAGAATAGATAGATGTTTCTCACTTGCCATGGACAATCCTGCTTTGCTCAAGGATTTTGCTAAGTAGAAATCTTAAGCCTTTACAAATAAGTGCTTGTTATAATCCTTATATCACACTCCTTCTTTCCACTCATCCTTGGACTCTCTTTTTCAATGATGCTATACGCAAATAGGGCTCCAAATTTCTTATGCTAAAGATATTTGATTGCATTCATGAAAGCAAGAACGGCAAAAACAATAATACCGCGCAACAATCTTTCATAGCCGCTGATATTACTCCTCTTAGTAGTTTCACTAAAGCTATACCATTTCTAATGGAAAAGTGTTTAAATTATGTATGCTAGGAAAAAGAACTGTAGGAGCAGCTTCTAGCTGCGATTCAGTCGCAACAAGACGGTGCTCCTCCTAATTTTACCTAATATACATTTAATAACTGATATGAGACCAGTTCTAGTAAAATATGAAAAATCAGGTAGAATATATGATAATTAGAATTGCTGCCCTCCGAGGTTTGCAAAGCTCTGGAATTTCTTACTCCACAGTTAGGTTTTAGCTTAACTTAAAAATTAACTAAACCTATAATCGAAGCTGCCCAAAAGACTTGCAAGAGAACTTCTGGATGGAGAAATTACGGTAGTAGAGAATCTAGATCAAACCAGGACACCATACTTCAAATGGAAGGCGTTCAAATTATAAAAGTTATAAAAGCCGTTTCAGAACGGTTATTAATTTGGAAAGGAAAGTAAATGAAAATCACGGTTACAGACGAAAGAAAAATTTCTTACTTGTGGCTAGAGAAAGAGGCTCTCGAAAAAATACACCAAACCTATTTCCAGAACCCTAAATTAAAGCCCGCTAAACCATATGTCTTAGCCACTTATTTGATTATAGCTGACAGCACCGAAAATAAGGTTAGCAGGTCATTAAAAGCACTCCCAAAAAAGGTAGGGTGTGAGAGAAACACTCTTGTAAAATGCCTACGAATTTTAGAAGACCTATCGCTTCTAAAAAGAGAGCAGAGGCATTTCGAGCTAAAAACAAAGGAAAACGATCAGGAATGGATTAGAGAAAATATTCGTGCTTAAACCCATCTATGTCTTAGGTGGATGTGGATGTTTTGCCTCCTCTTCCCTTTACCAGCTAAAAACGGGACTTGATCCGGAAAGGCTGCATTATGTAATTCCCATCTCATGGCAAACTTCGTTATGCAATCTCATATTTATCCTGAATAACTTTTTTCCATAACTTAGGCATCTCATAGAGCATCTCATCTGCTATTCTCGTTATAGAATTATAATCTATACTTCTACCTTTAACCCTTATATCTAGAACGTGGGGTTGGTTTATAGGTTTTCCTATCTGAGAAACAACGTAAACGTAAGCTTCTTCAGCATAACCATTCTCAACTATCGCCATACTCAAATCATTTGCAAATAGATTATAAATCTTGCCAATGTGACTTATAGGATTCTTACCGGCAGCAGCCTCCAAACTCATCGGTCTGTAAGGTGTTATCAAACCATTAACCCTATTTCCCCTTCCCACCTGACCGTCATCTCCATGCTCCGCGCTTGTTCCTGTAACAGTAAGATATATACTCTCCTTCTTATATTCGTCTGCTACATTTACATAAACTTCTAAATCTAAACTGGTAGAAGTCTCCTTAATTAGGAGCTCTTTAGCTCTGTTAATCTTGTCAATGTAGTCATGCAAACTCGATATATATCTATCTATGGTTGCCATTGCAACAGTAAGCTTTATTTTTTCTTTATTTCTTACACCAATGACCTTTATGTCTTCTCCTATAAAGGGGTATGTCTTCTTTGTCTCACTGCTGTTAAGTAACCCCTCTGCATTTTTAACAGACTTCTCAAGTTCATCAAAAGGATAGAAACCAACTCCGATAGAAGTATCATTTGATAAGGGTACCTCTCCCTTAGCAGACCTTTCAAAAAGTTCAACCAAATCCCTGCTTCCGGGCCTTATCTTTACCCTTGTAATGATGTGTTTTTCTGGGTCAAGATGCCTTATGTTTTGTTTTAACCATTTATGCATTGCCCCTACGGCTATCTCATCAATAGGTAAAGACTTGCCGTTTTTCTCTTTTATACCTCTTCCTACAATCGTCAGCTCTATTGGTTCAACAATACTTCCTC
>JBLNAE010000293.1:0-22635 GCA_050259195.1 Ignavibacteriales bacterium | reverse complement strand
CCCGCAAGGGGGGCAGGCTCCGAAGGCAGGGCTGGTGATTGGGGTGAAGTCGTAACAAGGTAGCCGTAGCGGAAGCTGCGGCTGGATCACCTCCTTTTTACGGATAAATTATTGACCCTTCATTCGAGAGTTTGCTGTATCTGCTCTTTTTACTTTTGGTGCTCTCAAATCAATGGGCCTATAGCTCAGCTGGCTAGAGCGCACCCCTGATAAGGGTGAGGTCGGTGGTTCGACTCCACCTAGGCCCACCATGATAGTTCTTAGCTCATAGTTTATAGCTGATAGTAAAAACCGTGAGTTATCGGCCATGAACTAAGAGCCATCAGCTTTAGGGGGTGTAGCTCAGTTGGGAGAGCGCCTGCTTTGCAAGCAGGAGGTCAGCGGTTCGAGCCCGCTCACCTCCACTTGGTTTTTAGCTATTAATCTTTGGTCGTTAGACTTTTCTAGGGGTTAAAAATTAACAGCTAAATGATTAGCTTGTGATGCAATTATAAGAGATTATTTGTTAATTTCTTGATTTTTATTCAAGGAGTAGTTATGTTAATTACTCCACTACGTAATGTAGAAGAAGTTCTTTGACAATTACATATTGTGCTGAGTAAATCGAAGCGTGCTTTAGATTTTTGCGTTGAGGATTCTCATGCCTCGCAGTTAAGTTATGTAGGGCAGATGGTGAATGCCTTGGCGGCGTACGGCGATGAAGGACGTAGCAAGCTGCGATAAGCCTCGGGGAGTCGCTAAGCAGGCTGTGATCCGAGGATCTCCGAATGGGGAAACCTGATTAAGTAAACCTTAATTATCTTAGGGTGAATCCATAGCCCTAGGAAGCGAACGGGGGGAAGTGAAACATCTCAGTACCTCCAGGAAGAGAAATCAATTGAGATTCCCTCAGTAGCGGCGAGCGAAAGGGGAATAGCCTAAACCGATTGGATGTAAGTCCAATCGGGGTTGCGGGGCGCAATAGGGATAACCCGGAGAAGGCGGTCTAATGAGCCGCTTGCGCGATAGGCGAACTGCTTGGAAAAGCAGACCACAGAAGGTGATAGTCCTGTAGTCGAAATTGCGTGTAATTCTCTGATTGCGTACCCAAGTACCCCGGCCCACGTGCAAGGTTGGGGGAAGCCGGGAAGACCACTTTCCAAGGCTAAATACGTGACGCCGACCGATAGTGCACAAGTACTGTGAAGGAAAGGTGAAAAGAACCCCGGTTAGGGGAGTGAAATAGAACCTGAAACCGTTTGCCTGTAACCAGTGGAAGGGCTATGCCCAAGGAGGCAACTCCACGGGAATGCCTGACCGCGTGCCTTTTGCCTAATGAGCCGGCGAGTTACTTTCAGTGGCAAGGCTAATTCGAGAGAGAAGAAGCCGTAGCGAAAGCGAGTCCGAATGGGGCGACCTGAGTCACTGGGAGTAGACCCGAAGCGAGTCGATCTATCCATGGCCAGGGTGAAAGTGGGGTAACACCCACTGGAGGCCCGCACTGGTCAGGGGTGAAAACCTGTCGGATGAGCTGTGGATAGGAGTGAAAGGCTAATCAAGGCTCGTGATAGCTGGTTCTCCCCGAAATATATTGAGGTATAGCCTCACGTAAGTAACGGGCGGAGGTAGAGCACTGGTTGGACTAGGGAGCTGAAAGGCTTACCAAACCCAGTCAAACTCCGAATGCCGCCTTGTTCTATCGTGGGAGTCAGTCCATGGGAGATAAGTCCCATGGGCGAGAGGAGAATAGTCCAGACCGTCAGCTAAGGCCCCCAAATTCGGGCTAAGTGGGAAAGGATGTGAGTTCGCATAGACAGCCAGGAGGTAGGCTCAGAAGCAGCCACCCTTTAAAGAGTGCGTAACAGCTCACTGGTCGATGCGAGTTTGCGCCGAAAATGAATCGGGGCTCAAGCCCGGTGCCGAAGCTACGGAATGCAGTAATGCATTGGTAGGGGAGCGTTCCCAAAGGG
This sequence comes from Ignavibacteriales bacterium, assembly GCA_050259195.1. GTDB lineage: Bacteria > Desulfobacterota_D > UBA1144 > Nemesobacterales > CSP1-2 > PSLL01. Next base: position 20,686 of record JBLNAE010000293.1, on the reverse strand, counting down.
TTGAAGGGTTATCGAAAGAAGGCCTGGACTTTTGGGAAGTGAGAATGCCGGCATGAGTAGCGATAAAGGTGGTGAGAATCCACCTCGCCGTAAGCCCAAGGGTTCCTGGGGAAGGCTCGTCCGCCCAGGGTAAGTCGGGACCTAAGGTGAGGCCGAAAGGCGTAGCCGATGGAAAACGGGTTAATATTCCCGTACCGCCCAGTTGGAGCGAAGGGGTGACGAAGGAGGGTAGGTCGGCCGGGTATTGGACTGCCCGGTTCAAGCTTGTAGGAGGAAGAGACAGGCAAATCCGTTTCTTCATAAACTCCGAGAAGTGAGTACGAGGGGCGTAAGCCCCACAAAGTGATTGAGCCCATACTTCCAAGAAAAGCCTCGTAGCGATGAAAATTGGGTGCCCGTACCGGAAACGGACACACGTGGGCGAGTAGAGTATACTAAGGCGCGTGAGAGAACTTCGGCCAAGGAACTCGGCAATTTAGCCTCGTAACTTTGGAATAAGAGGTGCCCACATTAGGTGTAGGTTCTCGCAATTGAAGCCGAAGTGGGTCGCAGCTAAGAGGCGGTGGCGACTGTTTACTAAAAACACAGGGCTCTGCAAAGGCGAAAGCCGACGTATAGGGTCCGACACCTGCCCGGTGCCGGACGGTTAAGGGAATGGGTTATTCTGGGCAACCAGGAGAAGCCTTGAACTGAAGCCCCGGTAAACGGCGGCCGTAACTATAACGGTCCTAAGGTAGCGAAATTCCTTGTCGGGTAAGTTCCGACCTGCATGAAAGGTGTAACGATTGCCGCGCTGTCTCGGCCGAATGCTCAGCGAAATTGTGGTTCTGGTGAAGACGCCAGATACCCGTTGTGGGACGGAAAGACCCTGTGCACCTTTACTATATCCTAGCGCTGAATTTTGGTGCTACATGCGTAGCATAGGTGGGAGCCTGTGAAGCTTCGCTTTCGGGCGGAGTGGAGGCAGCAGTGAAATACCACCCTTGCAGTACTAGAATTCTAACTGAAGCCCGTTATCCGGGTTCAGGACACCGCCAGGCGGGTAGTTTGACTGGGGCGGTCGCCTCCTAAAAGGTAACGGAGGCGTACAAAGGTTCCCTCAGCCTGATTGGAAACCAGGCGCAGAGTGTAAAGGCATAAGGGAGCTTGACTGCGAGACTGACAGGTCGAGCAGGTGCGAAAGCAGGTCTTAGTGACCCGGTGGCTCCACGTGGGAGGGCCATCGATCATCGGATAAAAGGTACGCCGGGGATAACAGACTGATCCCGCCCAAGAGTCCACATCGACGGCGGGGATTGGTACCTCGATGTCGGCTCATCGCATCCTGGGGCTGAAGAAGGTTCCAAGGGTTGGGCTGTTCGCCCATTAAAGCGGTACGTGAGCTGGGTTTAGAACGTCGTGAGACAGTTCGGTCCCTATCTACAACGGGCGAAGGAGATTTGAGGGGGTCTGCTCATAGTACGAGAGGACCTGAGTGGACGAGCCTCTAGTGTACCAGTTGTCGCGCCAGCGGCAGCGCTGGGTAGTTATGCTCGGAAGGGATAACCGCTGAAGGCATCTAAGCGGGAAGCCTGCCCCAAGATTAAGTCTCCCGAACCGTAAGGTTCCTAAAGGTCCCTCGAAGACTACGAGGTTGATAGGCTCAAGGTGTAAGCCCTGCAAGGGGTTGAGCTGATGAGTACTAACCGACCGTGAGCCTTAACTGCGAGGTTTGAGAGTCCTTAAATATCCGTACGCTAAGGTTAGCTCAGCACAATATGCGATTGTCAAAGATTTAATCCTTCCTAATTTCCCCACAAAATTTTAGGAAAAATTAAATGGGTCTCTTCTAAATCAGAGACTCTTGCATAAAAAGGGAGATATAAGAAAAATGTTGAAACGATCTATAAAACCATCTGAAACGAGAGAATACAGCGTGATACTCAACCGTTCTCATAGCGGAAGATATGACGTTTCTAAATTAGAAGAGAGAGACAGGAAGGCAGTTAGCAACTACATTGATACGTTGATATTAAATAGCGAGCTTATTTCGGATAATACAGATGAGGTCATCATAAACTTAAAAGAGACAAATGAAACCTTGATTTGTGAGATTAAAACTATTTCTGAAGAAACTGAAATCCTGAGAAACTAGCTCTACACCCTATTTTTGTATATATTGACTCCACAGAAAAGTTTTTTATAATCAATCCAACCATTGAAGAGGGGAAGCCCTAATGAATAGAAAAATTCGATGCAACTCGTTTTTTTGCATTTACCTTCTTGTGTGTGCTTTGATGTTTCTGATACTTGGAGCCTCTCAATCTGGCCTAGCTGATGATGATTCAGCCGCTTTAAAGGCATCATCTGAGGCACTGCTAAAAGTTAAGTCTTACCGCGTCCATACGACCACATTATCACGGGGAAAAACACACACTAGGACGATCGAGTTTGTTGCACCCAACCGGATGCACATTATTGACGAAAGGATGGAGATGATAGTTGTGCCGGAAGGGACATATGAGAAATTGGCCGATGGCAAATGGCAGAAATCGCCAATTGATATGAGTGCACTGATTGCCAAGGCCCGCACACCTGAGTTCAGTTCGCCAATTCCGTGCTCAAGAATACTCAGGTCCGCCTTATTGGATCGGATACACTCGATGGGGAGGCCATGACGGTTTATGAAGTCATCTATACGTCCCCCGATTTGAAAAGCACGAGTCGGGTTTGGATTAGCAAATCGGATCACCTGCCATATAAGTCGGAAACTGAGGGCGAAACCAAAGAGGTTAAAATGATGGATAAAACCATTGGCGGAAAGTCGAAGACGACGAGCATCTACACCGATTACAACGCCCCGATTGGCATCGCCGCCCCGATCCAATGAATCTAATCACCCCTGGCGAGTGAAATATATGGATAGGAGATTATATATTATTGGCTATCCAATTAAGATGTGCTATGCCACGGGAATTTTTCATTATTCTCGAGCTACAGGCAGCCAACGTAGAAAAGCTCTGTATAATCAATGGATAAAATGGGAGAAGGAAATAGCGTAGATAGAGATTGTGTTGTTGGCACGACGGCTGATGGTCTTGTCGTAATCAGGTCTGGAATTCAGGCTAGAGAAATAGGAATTTTAGACCCCTTTGCCTCTTGGTTTGTTACCGAACAAGGGCGCCATCTCGTTCAAGTAGCAAAAAAAACTGATCAGGTATATGAGGAATTCAATCTTTCCCGCTTCAAATTTACGACTTCAAGATTGCGATTCTTAGTTGCTCATTTTGAGCAAATAGTTTTTCTCGGCTCGGGCTTCGATTGTCGAGCAATCTGGCTTGATGAATTCCGGTCAGGCCGTGTGACCATATTTGAAGTGGACACTCCTGACAAACTGGGACAAAAAAACGACCTTTTACGAAAACACGGTATTCGAATACCTGCGTGGAACAAACATATCGTGGCCGACCTCAAGAACCAAGCAGTGCCGGAGTTACTTGTTGCAAAAGGCTTTCGGTTGTCTTTATCAACGCTGGTACTTTTGGAAGGGATATTATTTTACCTGCCTCCTGAGATAAGCCGGAGTATCCTCTATCCAGAACGGCTCAAGCTCTGTCCGGAGAGCAAAATGTTGTTTGATTTTTGGTCCGACTCACGGGTGCAGGGCTTGAATGCAAGGGTAAAAGAGAAGTTAGGAACCGAGTTGTTTTACAGATTTCCATTCTCTACCAATCCGAATGAGTTAGAAGAGGACCTAGTTCAATTAGGCTATCACCAGGTCAGTATCATACCGTTAGAGAAGCTGGCGCAGGAATATTACCAACGAAAGGTTACAGACGAATTTCCGGATAGCTGGTTTATTGTAGAGGCGACGGTTTAGATTATTATTTTAAATTCTCTTTCAAAACCCGAAGAAAATTACCACCCATAATTTTCCTGACACGCTCTTCTAAGTAGCCCTTTTTAAGAAAAAAATCTCCAATCTTTGGAATGTCGGCTACGGTGCGAATCTCTTGCGGGAAATCATCAATCTTGGCTCCGTCTAAATCGCTCCCGATTCCAACGTGGTCTTCACCGCATAGATTAATCATGTAATCTGCGTGGGTAAATACATCTTCGAGTGTGGGATTTGCGCTATCCGTCTTTAGAAAGTCATTGTAGAGCACAAGCCCGATTACCCCTCCTCTTTCTGAGATTGCGAGGAGTTGATCGTCTTTTAAATTTCTCGGATGGTCTGTAAGGCTTCGGGCATTTGAATGTGAGGCGATTGGAATAGTTGTACAGACGTCTATTGCCTCCCAGAAACACCTTTCATTCAGGTGTGATAGGTCGAGGGTAATATGCAAATCGTTCATTCGTCTAATTAACTCAAATCCTTCTTTTGTCAAACCCGAATCGGTGTCACTCCCAGATGCGTATTGATTCTGGTCATTCCACGCAAGCCCTACAATCCGAACGCCTCTTTCATGAAAGTAGTTTAATCTTTTCGGTTCTTCAATTGGATCAGCTCCTTCCATCAGCGTAAGAAATCCGATCCTTGAATCTTCTTCTAGCCTTAGAAGGTCACTTTGGCTTTGTACCTGATAAACGTCGTTCCTATACTCGTCATAAATCCTGTCATAGACTGTTAGCTGCTTAAGAGCAAATTCTAGAGTATTATGAGGTTTGAATTCCAGAGGGACAAATATTGTGTTAAAGATCAGTCTAACGTTTCCCTGTTTCAGCCAGGGAAGCGTAATCATGCAGGGGATGGAGGGATTTATAAAGTCTCTATTGAAGTAGCTCAGGTGATACGCAATGTCTTCATGTGCGTCTACAATAAAGATGTTATTCGGCATTCTAATTATTAGCCACGGATAAGCGCGAATTTACACTATAGAATGATTCATAATGCACGATGACTTTTTATAACTGCTATTGTCATTCTGTGAATCCTTACCGCAAGCTTCTTTGCCAGTAATATACCTCAAGGTCTTGATATGATTTTGATTTATTCATCCTGTATTCTCCATCTTGTATCATTACCCTGTATATTTTTATGCTACAAGTAGAATCCCACACTTGCGAAACTAACGACTGAGCCTGTATCTGGCTCAAGGGCTTGGTCGTAGTCCAGAATTTTTCCCCTTTCGGCTTTTATTGTGGAAAGAAGCGCATAAATTGGAGAAAGACCGCAGATTTTTCTCTTGTCTTTTTCTTCTTCTATGGAACTGAAAAATCCCTCGGAGTTGAGCTGCTCTGTGAATGAAAGGCTTAGCAGGTCTCTCTCCTTTATCCATTCAAGTGTAGGTTCCGTTACGGGTTCAGGATCGCCAAATTTTAGTCCGACATGAGCCATATCCGCTCCGGCTACAATAAAGGCTTTGCTTCCAAGGCTCCCAATGGTTTCTCTGATTGCACTGAGAAAAGTCGAAACTCTTTGGTCCTTTTTCGGTGAATCTCCGCTTTGTATCATTCTGAAAAAAGAATTGCAGAGGACTGGCACTATCTTGAAATTTTTCTTCTCTCCAAAGAGATGCTGAAGAAAAACTACCTGAAATTCAATTGAATGCTCTGTGCGGTGTGCAATCTCTCCTTCAAAAAGCTCCCAGTTGCATGAATTCACGAGTTCTTCTATTATTTCAACGTCGTTTTGCGCTTCGCCAAAGGGAGTCCTGAAATTCTTTCTGGTAAGGATAAACGGATTTTCTACGTCTGCATAATGAGAGGTTCCAAGGATTATGAAGGTGTCTGCATCGCATGTGTCTGCTAATTCTCTATATGCAAGAGCGTAAGAACGTCCACCTCTTCTGAAGTCTATATGAGGGGAAATTATCCCTCTGATCTCTCCAGAGCCGGATTTGACCGGACACGACTGTTCAGCTTCTCTAAAGTAGCCATCAAGCCAGCTTTTAAGCTCATTCGTCTCATGAGGATATGAAAGCCCAGCGTGGCTCGATTCTCTTACCATAGAGTTTTTAAACCCTACTTCAAGGTTTTTCTTAAAGCTTCTGTACTTTTCACTGTCGAGTATCAGAGCCTCATCCAACTGATTGATTAACCCCTCAATCTCGTTGCGAAAAACGAAGTTCCCAAACTGCCTCATAAACTTTTCCTGAATGTCGAGTATGGAGTGTCTCCCATTAAAAAGGCTAATTATAAAAAGGGCTTCGGACGAGACAAAAAGCATTTTACCGCTTAAATTCTGTGGGTCTCTCAGGCAAATAAGCTTTTGTTTCTGCACCTCTACGGGAAAAGCCTCAATGTATCTTATCTTTGGATAGTCCATAGGGTTTAATTTTACCTATTTAAAAAATTTCAGAAAGGGTTTGAGCAACACATACAGATTAAATCTCCTATATTACGGAGCAACCCGGATCATTTTTCATTCGTATGTCGATGCCGCCTGTAGTGCGCTGCCACCTTAGTTCGGTTGCCGCATACATTCATACGGCACCAGCGACGGGTATGGTTCTTACTTATATCATAAAAATAGAGGACGCAGTTGGGATTCTCGCATTTGTTGATTAAAGAGAGGTCGCTATGACAAAGAAGGTCGCTTGCCGACTCTGCTATAGGTGCAATTAAGTGAATTGCCTTGTTAGATTCTGCGTGGAATCGCACTTTGAATTCACCTCGCAACTCGATCAATTCATAGTATCCAATGCGGCTTCTAAGCATTTTATTGATTTCGTCTACTGTAGATTTCTGAACCGATTTCCCTTTGACTATCCTCTCGACCATATCTCGTAAGACCGCTCGAAAAGCAATTGCTTTCCCGAATATGCGCTTTCCTTCGGACTGTCCATTCCAATCTTTGAGCGCTCCTTTTGCATCTGTTGAATTGATGATTTGACCTTTTGCTAACCACTCTATCAGATCGGAGAAATCTCCAATCAGATCCACAGGGCAACCGTTTTCCATTATCTGCGTATTGATAAAATCTAGGCATCTGTGGTTGCCTACAAAGACGAACTTTGGTTTGGATAATTCCTTTAACACAAGCTCCCTCCTTTCTAAAAGCCAGTCAAATTTATTATAACTATCAAAGTAGGTATTGACAAGTTAGAAATAGTCCGATATATACTAACGGTTGTAAATCATCTTGACAGGTTAGAATACATACAAAGCTAAAATGTTGATTATTGAATTCTTTTAATAAAAACGCGCATCTAAGCTATAACTGTCAAATATATATTTTGCCAGTTAGTCAAAAAGAAGGTTTTAAATGAGGGGTAAAAATACACAAATTCAGACTGTGCAGACAGGTCATGTTGGCCTGAACGTAAGCAACCTCAATCGCTCAAAGAGGTTTTACCAGGAAATTTTTGGTTTTCAGGTGTTGGGTGAATCACAACAGGAAAACCGCCGATTCGCCTTTCTGGGAGACGGGCAAAAGCTGGTCTTGACGCTTTGGGAACAGAGTGAAGGACGTTTTGAAAAGCACCGGCCAGGGTTGCACCATCTAGCGTTTCAAGTCGCCACAATTGCCGAGGTGGAGAAGGCTGAGCAGAGACGGCAGGCGCTCAATGTACACTTCCACTACGAGGGCATCGTAGGTCATACTGAAGGGTTGGAATCCGTGGGTTTATTTTTTGAAGACCCGGACGGCACTCGGTTGGAGATCTATAGCCCAACGGGCGCGGCTGATCATCCAGTTCCAGTGCCTGGTGCGCCATCTTGCGGATTCTTTTAATACCATTCTTAATAGCTACTAATGAAGTAGGAGTTAGGAGTTGGTGTCGGGGATTAATTCCAGTATCCAACTTCTAATTCCGAATTCATAGTCAAGGAGTGGGCGATGAAATCAAAATTTCATTCTGGAGAAATTGCGGTTCAGACGCGTGCAGGCGTGCGGGACTCAGCCAGCCGCGTTGCTGGCGTAATCCGCTCAACACTACCATTGGTTGTGCAGGATTTTTTGACTGGCCAGCGGATGGTGATTTTAGCTACACTTGATGTGAGCGGTCGAGTGCGGGTATTTCTTTTGACAGGCGAGCCAAGATTCATTTGGGCGGTGGATGAGCGGACAGTACGGATTGACGCTCAACCTGTTGTGGGTGATCCGCTCGGTGGGAATCTAAAAAGCAGGGATGAGATTGGCATACTCGTGATCGAGTTTGCATCCCGTCGGCGCATGAAGGTCAAAGGCAAAGCTCAACTTAAGGAAGACGGAATTTACATTCATACCGAGAGTGTATATGCCCTCTGTCCCAAGTATATTCAGACTCGTGAAATAGTGGCCAATATTACCGAAAACGGGGTAGCACGCAATATTCAGCACGTCGAGACTCTTACTGAAAAGCAGCGGAATTGGATTGCACAAGCTGATACCTCCTTTATCGCAAGCTTCCACCCTGAAACCGGCGCTGACGCATCCCATCGAGGCGGATATCCGGGTTTTATCCGTGTCTTGAATACAAATAAACTTGTGTTTCCGGATTACCCCGGGAACAATATGTTTAATACCCTCGGTAACATTTCGGTGAATCCGAATGCGGGGCTTCTATTTATTGATTTCGAGCGTGGCGGTACCCTCCAGGTAACAGGACAAGCAGAGGTGATATGGGACGAGAATCGCGTGACGGGGTTTGCCGGTGCTGAACGCCTGGTAGGGTTCGAAATCGAGCAGGTGATTGAAATCACCGGTGCTAATGGGTTGCACTGGGAATTCATAGAATATTCCCCATTCAATCTGGATTAGGGAGCGGACCGCTTTCCCCAGCCGCCGCCGCCAGGGGTCTCTATTCTGAGAATATCTCCTTTCCCAACATCAAAAGTAGCCTTAGATGAAATCACTTTTGACTTTTTATTTCTAATTAAAATATTTTTTCCTCTCTTGCCGGATTTCCCGCCGAGAATTCCATAGGGAGCAAAAATTCTCCGCTCTGTGATGAGAGAAACCGTTGCCTTGGAAAGGAATTTGTATCCTCTTACAATTCCATCTCCCCCTCTGTACTTGCCGTCTCCGCCACTCCTTCTTCTTATGGAGTAGGCGTCTATCATTACAGGTAGCTCTCTTTCGATCGCTTCAATTGGAGTGTTGAGCGTGTTTGTCATGTGTGTCTGCACCGCGCTTACCCCATCCTTCTCAAACCTTCCTCCCATTCCTCCTGCGATTGTCTCGTAGTAAGCAAAGCTCTTTCCCGTTCTTGGATTCTTTCCGCCGAATGTAACGTTGCTCATGGAGCCTGAGCTTGCCGCTTGAATTTTTTCTGGAATTGCATGGGCGAGTGCTCCAAAAACTACGTCTGTGACGCGCTGTGAGGTCTCAACATTTCCCCCTGCAACCGCCGAAGGAAAAACGGCGTTGAGTATAGAGCCTTTTTCAGCGTGGATTTCCATTGCTTTAAGCAATCCGGAATTAAGAGGCATCTCAGGAGGGGCAAGGCATTGAAACACATAAGAAACTGCGGCTGTTGTCACACTAAGGGGCGCATTGAGACATCCCCTTACTTGAGAGGAACTTCCCCTAAAATCTACCTTTGCTTCTCCTCCGCTTATAGTGACGGCAACTCTGATTGGTATTTTTCTTGTGCCGACTCCGTCGTCATCCAGGTAGTCACTAAACTCATAGACTCCATCCGGTATCTGCATTATTACCTCTCTCATCATCCTTTCGCCGTAGTCCAGGAGTTCGAAGCTTGCCTTTTTTATCTTATTGAGGGAATATTTTTTTATCACGGTCTTTAGTCTCTTTTCCCCCAGCTCGAGCGCCCCGACTTGAGCTTTAAAATCTCCCTCTCTTTCTTCTGGATCACGTGTAGAGAGAAGAATTTCTTTAAAAAGGGATTTATTCAATTTTCCCCTCTTGTACAATTTAGATGGCGGAATGATAATTCCCTCTTCGTGGATGGATGTAGAAAGGGGCATCGAACCGGGTGTGAGTCCGCCCATATCTGCGTGGTGCGCCCTTGATGTGGCGAAAAATTCAAGCTTATGGTCTATGAAAACTGGGGCAATACAGGTTACGTCGGGAAGATGAGTTCCACCCTTAAACGGGTCATTGAGAATTAGTACGTCGCCTTCTTCAATCTCGTCTCCAAGGACCGCTTTTACCGCAAAGCTCATTGAGCCTAGATGAACCGGGATGTGCGCCGCCTGAGCTATCATCTCGCCATTTGCCTCAAATATGGCGCACGATATATCTCTTCGCTCCTTGATATTTGGAGAGAACCCCGCACGCACAAGGACCACTCCCATTTCTTCTGCAATGGAACTCAGGATGCTCTGGAAGATTTCAAGCTCAAATGGGCTAAGAGATATTTTTGGGGACTCCTTTTTTGAAATAACGCCAGGTATTAGATGATAGCTAATTAATACCTTACCGTCTAATATAATTAGCAAATTCACATGCTTAGGTTAGATTTTAACCCTCTTTAACGCCGATGTAAATAATCACTGCTCCCATGGTAAGCTCAATTGGTTTTTTCACCGTAAATCCGGCCTCTTTCATCAACTGAGTGAAGCGATCTCTTTGGGGAAACTCGGATATGGAGCGTGCCAAGTACTTGTATTCATTTTTCCTTCCAAAAAATGATCCGACGAATGGGAGTGCATTTCTTAGGTAGAACATATAGAAGGGACTAAAAAATCTATTTCGTGAAATGGCAAATTCAAGAATTCTCGCTTTACCCCCAGATCTTAGAACTCTCCTCATCTCTTGAAGGGATTCCAGGGGATCCACTGTATTTCTAATTCCAAAAGCAATTGTCACTGCATCGAAGGTATCTCCTTTAAATGGCAGGTTCTCGGCAAATCCCTGAACTAAAATTACTTTCTCTCCGACTCCGAGCGCTTTGAGTTTTGCGCGTCCAAGCTCAAGCATTTCTCTGCTTGGATCAATTCCTATTACACGGCACACGTTTGATCTATTTACAATTTCAACTGCTACTTCGGTTGTTCCTGTGGCGATGTCGAGCGCAGAGGTTGATCCGTTTATCTCACGAGCAAGCCGCCTTCTCCATGATTTATCCATACCAAAGCTAAATAGTGTATTTAGCAGGTCGTAATACTTTGCAACTCTATTAAACAGAGATTTGGTCTCAGGCATGTTTTAGTTTAACTCATAGCTCTTAGCTTGTGGTTGGTGATTAATGGAGCTATCAGCTACCACCGCAGCGACTCCATAATCTGCCGTATGCATGTGGATTTATTGAGCACATAAAAATGAACGCCTAGCACCCCTCCTTTAATAAGGTCTTGCGCCTGCTGTATGCATTGTCGCACCCCGATTTCATGGACTTTTTCATCATCATCGGCGGCAGCGTCGAGTTCACGCTGTAGGTCCAGCGGGATGCTGGAGCCGCACATTGAGGTAATTCGTTGAATCTGCCTCACGGAGAGAATTGGCATAAGCCCTGGAATAATCGGTGCCGTAACGCCAGCCGCTCTGACCTTTTTCACGAAGTCAAAGAAAAAGGTGTTGTCGAAAAAGAGCTGAGTAATAATGATGTCGCCTCCCGCCTCGACCTTTCGCTTGAGGTTAGCGACGTCTTCTTTCATGCTCGGTGCCTCAAGGTGCTTTTCCGGATAACCGGCAACCGCAATGCCAAAATATTCTCGGCCTTTCTGCCTTTCGAATCGCCGTATATGCTCAACCAACTCGTTGGCGTGTGAATAACCGTCCGGCGGCGACATAAAGGCATTTTCGCCCTTAGGAGGATCGCCGCGCAGGGCAACAATATTTTGGATACCCGCAGAAAAAATCCTTTCAAGAATTTCATCCAGTTCAGTTCGTGATGCTCCCACACAGGTGAGGTGGCACGCGGTTTCCATGTCGTAACGGTTTTTTATAAGCGAGGCGATTTCGATGGTTCTTTCCTGTGTGGATCCCATTGCTCCGTATGTTACTGTTATGTAGTCAGGACGGAGCGCAACGAGTTGTGGAAGCTCCTGAAGCAGTGTTTTCATTGCATTGTCAGTCTTTGGTGGAAAAATCTCAAACGATATAATCGGTTTTCTACCGCCTTTGAAATACTCTGGAAAGCGCATAACCATTACCAACAGCTAAGAATTCTGAACATGAGGATTTTCAAAAGAATATTTTAATTATAAATCTTTCACCTTTCGAGAGATTTGTCAACATTCGGCTACGCAGGTAGAGAGAAAATTTTGGTTGAAACGAATTATTCCTTGTGTGACAATGGTTAAAGAGGGTTTATGCAAAAATGGATTCATGCGGATGAAACTGAAGACGGCTAATACTCTTTAACAAAATGTACGGAGGATATTCATGCATTTGAAAACCAGCAACAAGCCTAAAGATGAGCCGCCCAGCACTCGTCGTAGTTTCCTTCAACTGACGACTGCTGTCGGGATGGGAATTATCTTTCCCGCTGGATTGAGGGTAGTTCGGGCCGCCGAGAATAAAGGCAAAGAGGAAGAAAGGGTAGCCTCGGCGGAAGACCTCATGCGCGAGCACGGTGTTCTCAACCGTGTGCTTCTTATTTATGAGGAGGTGCTGAGGCGCCTTGCCAGTAGCAAGCCGGATCTAAAACCCGAGGTACTTTCTGACCCTGCTGGAATTATCCGTCACTTCATTGAGGATTATCACGAAAAGCTTGAAGAAAACTACCTATTTTCTCGGTTCGAGAAGGCAGGGAAATACATTGATTTAGTCAATGTGCTCAGGCAATAGCATCAAGCAGGTCGCCATGTGACAGACCACATCCTAAGCCTTTCGACATTTGCAGCACTCAATAGTTCCGCCGACCGACAACAATTGAGCCATCTTATGGAGCAATTTATCCGTATGTATAGACCTCACGAGGCACGTGAGGACACAGTACTTTTCCCAGCCTTTCATAAGATTGTGACACCGCATGAGTATGATGCCCTGGGTGAAATGTTTGAGAAAAGAGAACACCAGCTCTTTGATGAGGATGGCTTTGAGAGGATGGTGGATAAAGTCTCAAGCTTGGAAAAGGTGCTGGGAATTAATGACCTTTCACAATTTACGCCACGATGATATTCTCAGTGATAGTTGGAGCTGTTGGGATTGTTGCCGGTGCTATTGCTGCGGTGGCTGGCTTCGGGATTGGCAGTTTATTGACCCCATTGTTGGCTTTACAGATTGGAACCAAACTGGCTGTAGCGGCGATTTCCATTCCGCATATTATAGGGACGGGATTGCGGTTCTGGTTGCTCTACAAGCATGTGGATTACCGTGTGCTATGGAGCTTTGGTCTTATGAGTGCGGTTGGTGGTCTCATTGGTGCGCTGTTGAACGCACGTGCTAACAATCCCACGCTCACACTTATCTTTGCAGCCCTCCTTATATTTGCCGGTCTTATGGGCTTAGCTGGACTGGCCCAACAAATGCGATTCAAGGGACCCGCGGCCTGGATCGCAGGAACACTCTCCGGAATATTTGGCGGCTTGGTTGGCAATCAGGGTGGTATCCGGTCGGCGGCCATGCTTGGATTGGGTATTTCCAAAGATGCATTTATTGCCACCGCCACCGCTATCGCATTGATGGTGGATGGTGCGAGGATGCCCATCTACTTGTACACTGAGGCACGCCAGCTTTGGCAGGTCTGGCCATTTATCGCGGTGGCAACAGTGGGGGTGGTGTTCGGCACGCTCGGTGGTGGATATATCCTCAAACGAATCCCGCAAGCAATCTTTCACCGTATCATTGCAGCGATCATTCTGGCACTCGGAATTTATATGTTTTTCAGGCATAGATGATATTCTGTGGTTGCATAAGTTTCTGCTAACAATAAGCTTTTAAAGATAGGTGTTGGATACTGTTCTTATATAACTCGATACTCAACGTTGAAGAGATAGTCTTGTGAAAAAGCAGGCTACGGATTAATATTAAAATGTGAGAATGTACGCGCTAATCATGGCAGGGGGCGAAGGGAAGAGGTTTTGGCCGCTTAGCAGAAGAGATAAACCTAAGCAATTTCTCTCCCTTGTCGGCAGCAAGTCTATGATAAGAAGCACTGTGGATAGAGTCCTTCCTCTAATTCCCATTGAAAATGTCTTTATAGTGACACTTGAAAGATACGCCGATGAAACCCTAAGACACATACCAGAGCTTCCCAAAGCTAATCTAATCCTTGAACCAGATGGGAAGAATACTGCCCCCGCAATTGCCTTTGGAACGCTCAAGATAAAAAAACTGGATTCTGATGCGATAACTGTGGTCCTTCCCGCAGACCACGCCATAGGAGAAGAGGATGTATTTAGAGATGTCCTCCTATTTGGAGAGAAAATGGCCAATAGGAGGCTTCCAAACGGGGATTTTCCTCTTGTGACGCTTGGCATAAGACCTGCGAGACCTGAGACGGGATATGGCTACATAAAAGAGGCGGAGGTGATTGAAGCGTCGGAGAAATATCAGGCTAAAATGGTTCAAAAGTTTACTGAAAAGCCGGATTTGAAAACCGCATTACAATTTTTAGATGAGGGGCGATATTACTGGAATAGTGGAATATTTATATGGAGGGTGTCATCAATACTGGAGGCATTCCGTAAGCTTTTACCTGAGTGGTATAAATCCTTTGATAAAATACTGAGCGATATAAATACGCTCGAGGAGAGGGCTGCGCTTATTGAATTCTACAAACAAATAGAGCCGGGGCCAATTGATAAGCTTATACTTGAGAGGTCTCAAAACACCATTGTGATACCGGTGGACTTTCCCTGGAGCGATCTGGGCAGTTGGCAGGCTCTCGATGAATTTCTAAGGACCGATGTGAAAGAGAACGTCTTTCTTGGAGAAGGAGTCTCGATTGATTCATCAGAATGTTTTGTATTCGGAGGCGATAGGCTCATTGCCATTGTTGGGGTGAGAGACTTGATTGTGGTTAATTCGGGTGACGCGATCCTGGTCATAAACAAGCAAAAGGCGCAGGATGTCAAGAGGGTGGTAGAGGCATTAGAGAAGAAGGGAAAGTAGCAATCAAAGAAGAATTGGCCACTCAGACACAGATACACGAGGAAGCTAGGGGCCATAATTCAAGAGAATGATTCTACCTCCTTGCTCTTGACTTCCGAATTCACGCCTTTGTCTCCTCGTGGTCAGATGTGATTTTTGTAGTAAATTCAATTACAATACTTGTGTAAGATAGAAGCTAGCGTTTGAGATAATTAGGGAAATATATAAATCACCCTTTCGAATCATGCGAGAAGGAATCCTCTTTGTAGTGTCTGGTCCTTCAGGAAGCGGAAAGACAACGCTCACAAGGCGTGCGGTAAAAATGGTTGACAATCTTCGATTTTCGGTTTCCTGTACGACCAGGCGTCCAAGACCTGGGGAGACAGATGGGGTGGATTACAGGTTTATCTCCAAGGAGCAGTTCGAGAATATGGTTCGAAATGGCGAGTTTGTCGAATGGGCCACCGTTCACGGTAATCTCTACGGAACGCCCATTGAGGAACTCGAAAGGGCTAAGTTCTCAAGAGTTGACCTTATTTTAGATATAGATGTCCAGGGGGCAAGTAGTATAAAAGATAAATATGGTTCTGGAGTTTATATTTTTATCACGCCATCATCAGTTGCTGTTTTAAAAGACAGGCTCGTTGAAAGAAGAGAAGGAATGGCTGAAATTACAAAAAGGCTTGAAAATGCGCGGAAAGAGATGGAAGAGGTACACCTCTATGATTATATTATTATTAACGACTCTATAGATGACGCTGTAGGAAATTTAGCCTCTGTAATACGTGCCGAGAGGTGCAAGAGGGAAAGGGTTATAAGGTCGCTTGGAGCTGGCTTTTGAAGTGATAGGTAGGTTTAAGCCGCGAATTTACACGAATGAGATAAACAGGATGCAGGATACACTACACGGGATGCAAGATAAATCGTGCATCATTTTATACTCACATTCATTCGTGGCTAAATAGTTCCTTTTGAGAAGCTATGTTGAGGCTGAACGATATAATTGAAAAGGTGAACTCATACCTTCCTGAGGCCGATGTTGAGGTTATAAAGAAGGCTTATGTCTATTCGGCGAAGGTTCATACGGGGCAAAAACGGATTTCGGGAGAGCCTTACCTTAGCCATCCGCTTGAGGTGGCGGGGATTCTTGCGGATATAAAGCTGGACGTGTCATCTGTGGCAACCGGGCTTCTTCACGACACAATCGAGGATACGCTTGCAAAGCTTGAGGAGATAGAAGCTCTTTGCGGTAAGGAGGTTGCGTTTCTTGTTGACGGCGTCACGAAGATAAGCAAGCTTCCTTTTACGTCAAAGATTGAGGAACAGGCGGAGAACTTCAGGAAACTTATACTCGCGACGGCAAAAGACATAAGGGTCGTTCTTGTTAAGCTCGCAGATAGGCTCCATAACATGCGCACGCTTGAACACCTTCCTGAAGAGCGCCGCAAGAGGATAGCTAAAGAAACATTCGAGATCTATGCGCCTCTAGCCCATAGGCTCGGTATTTACTGGATGAGGACTGAGCTTGAGGATTTGTCTTTTCGGTTCTTAAATCCGGAGGAGTATGAAAACCTTTCAAAACTCATAGCAAAAAAGAAAAAGGAGTGGGAGAAATACGTTGAAGAGGTAAAAGCTATACTCGGCGAGAAACTCATGGAGTTTGGCATAAAGGCTGAAATCACAGGCAGGTTCAAGCACATCCATGGAATATACAACAAGATGCGGACGCAGAACCTTGAATTTGATCAGGTTCACGACGTTATCGCCTTTAGAATCATCACAAACTCTCTTAGAGAATGCTATGAGGCTCTTGGCGCAGTGCATTCAGCGTGGAAGCCCGTTCACGGGAGGTTTAAGGACTACATTGCGCTTCCGAAAGGGAACGGCTACCAGTCGCTTCATACCACGGTTATAGGCCCGTTCGGAGAGAGAATGGAGATACAGATTAGAACCCAGAGAATGCATGAGATTGCCGAATACGGTATCGCTGCTCATTGGAAATATAAAGAGGGAAAGATTGAAAACGCTGAGAGCGACAAGATTTATGCGGGTCTAAGGCAGCTTCTTGAATGGAAGGACATAAAAGACCCGACAGAGTTTCTTGAAGCCGTAAAGGGAGAACTAATCCCTAATATGGTTTATGCGTTTACCCCAAAAGGAGACTTAAAAGAGCTTCCCAATGGAGCGACCCCTGTAGATTTTGCTTATTCTATTCATACGGAGGTTGGAAATCGGTGCACAAGAGCAAGGGCCAATGGAAAACTTGTTCCGCTTGATTATGCGTTAAGGAGCGGAGACACGGTAGAGATTGTCACGTCGACTGACAGGCAGCCCAGCCGCGATTGGCTTAAATTCGTAGTCACATCCCGCGCTAAGACAAAGATTCGCTCATGGCTCAGAACCGAGGAAAGAGAGCAGTCGAAGGTCGTTGGAAGGTCTATATGTGAGAGAAAATTCAGACAGCACAGGCTGGATTTTCAAAGGATGCTAAAGGCTGATAAGCTTAAAAGTGCGCTTGGCGAACTCGGATTCAAAGATATAGATGAGTTTTATCTAGCCGTCGGTTTTGGAAAGGTCTCTGTGATGGAGCTTCTTAAGCATGTTCTTCCAAAAGAAAAGATAGAAAATCTGCCGGAAAAAGAATCGAGAATTGAGAGAATCATACGGACGCTTACGCGCTCGACTAAAAGCGGGGTTCTCGTTAAGGGCTACGACGACGTTATGATAAGGTTTGCAAACTGCTGTACTCCTCTTCCGGGAGAAAGCATTGTAGGGTACATAACAAGAGGTCGCGGAATAACAATACATAATCACGACTGCTCGCAGCTTCTCGACGTTGATCCAGCAAGAAAAATTGACGTTGAGTGGGATAAGGGCTTTAAGGGTGCAAGGCCAGCAAAAATCGAGGTTATATGTGCTGACCGTCCGGGGGTACTCTCTAGCATTACGCGCTCCATTGCATCGTCTGATGTAAATATTTCCAAGGCGGAGATTCATTCAACCGATGACGACAGAGCCATAGGAACCTTCGAGGTAGCCGTCTCCGACCTTGGCCAGCTCGAAGGCGTAATGAAGTCAATAAAGAAGGTAAAGGGTGTTATCTCTGTAGAGCGGATTCTAGGAGCCGAGGAGGTGTGACCAGTTATGTTCAGATAATATTGCACATCTTGGGCGAACTTAGTGTTCACTCATAGAGCGTATTGAAACAAAGCCTCTCCCCATATATAATCAAAGCCTCAAGATGCCAACCATTTTATCTAATGAATCTCAAACCAGAAATAAAGCAAAACAATTAATCTCTACAACGCGCTCTCTCCTTGAGAAGAACGCTTCAAAAATCAAGCCGCAAGTGGCGGAACTTATAAGGGAGAGACTTAGCCAAACTGAGGATGCGCTAAAGAACGGTGATTCCAGAAATTTAACGGCAAGGACGGAGGAGCTTCAAAGAATGGTTGACGATCATCTATCTAAATTCAAAAAATCGGGACTGAGACAGAATGTCGAGTCTCTTCTAATTGCCATAGCCCTTGCGCTTTTTATAAGAACATTTATAGTGCAGCCTTTTAAAATCCCCTCTGGCTCTATGATCCCTACGCTCCTTATCGGAGACCACCTTCTCGTGAGTAAATTCATATACGGCACTGAAATTCCATTTACGGAGAAGAGGATGCTGCCATTCAGCAATATAAAACGCGGCGACGTTATAGTATTTACGTATCCTAACTATGAGAACGATCCCTCGAAGAAAGGAATAGATTACATAAAGCGGGTAATAGGAGTTCCCGGCGACACCGTAGATGTGAGGGGCAGGAACTTATACATAAACGGAGAGGAGATTCCGCTTAAATTCTTAGGTGATTTCCAGGATGAAAGAAGCGGAATGGAATACGATGAATACCAGGAGAACCTACTTGGTAAGAAACATCTAGTTATATATCTGAAAGGAAAAGAGGCGACAGAAAAAGGGAGTTACCTTCCCGTCGCAAAGGTTCCACAGGGGCGAGTCTTTGTTATGGGAGACAATCGGGACAATAGCCAGGACAGCCGATTCTGGGGATATGTGCCGATTGAGAACATAGCAGGACGGGCTTTTATAATTCATTGGTCTTGGGATTGGGATAGCGAGGGGATATTAGATAAAGTCAGGTGGAAGAGAATACTTACAATAATCCATTAATGGGAGGGCGGTCGGATGGGCCTAAAGGCTATATTTTGGATCTTGGTCTTGGCGCTGATTTTCTATGTGGGGTTTAAAGTGGTTCCTATATACTACAGGGGTATTATAGGCATAAGGGGGGCGTGCAGTGAGGCCGCCGACCTCTACAAGAAATACGGACAGGTTTATACCTTTAAAAGCCTTGACGAAGCTCTAAACGATATGGGAATACCTAAGGATAAAAGAACACAGAGCGTGGAGGTAACAGATACAGCTGTTGTAATTAAAATAGACTATAGCGATACGACAGATTTCTTCGGAAGGTATACAAAAACCTTCAACTTTCACCACGAGTGTACCGGAGAGCTAAAGAGCGTGTATTAGATTTATCATATCAGGCTATCATGTCTACTAAAGTCATTATGGATTCAGAAACAATGGCTCGCACGATTTCTCGGATTGCGCACGAGATACTCGAAAGGAATAAAGGAGCAAAAGAGCTAAGAATCATAGGGATAAGGACTCGGGGGATTCATATTGCCCGAAGGATCGCGGATAAAATTGAGGAACTCGAAGGAATAAAGCCGCCCCTTGGAACGCTAGATATAACGCTCTACAGGGATGATTTTAGGAGAAGAAGCGATATGCCCAAGGTTCAGAAAACTGAGATTCCATTCTCAGTAGAGGATAAAAACGTGATTCTTGTAGACGATGTTCTCTATACTGGAAGAACGACCAGGGCTGCTATAGACGCCATAATGGATTATGGGAGACCTGCCTCGATTCAGCTTGTCGTGCTTGTTGACAGAGGCCATAGAGAGCTTCCCATTCAGGCGGATTACGTGGGAATTAAGGTTATGACCCTGAAAAATGAAAATGTAGAAGTGCATCTTAAAGAAACTGATGGAGTGAACGATGTTATTGTGGTTTGATTAGACGACACATGTCATTGTAGGGTAGATATGAATTTTAGGCAAAAACATATTCTTGGACTTGAAGAGTTATCTTCGGAAGAAATAAAGTTCGTCCTTGATACCGCCGAGTCAATGAAGGAGGTATCCGAGAGGGATGTGAAAAAGGTGCCTGCCCTAAAGGGTGTGACGGTTGTGAACCTCTTTTTTGAGCCGAGCACGAGAACCAGGGCGTCATTTGAGATAGCGGAAAAGAGACTCAGCGCTGATGTTCTGAACTTCACGCCATCTGAGAGCAGCGTGGTAAAAGGCGAAACACTTCTCGATACCGCAAGAAACCTGGAGGCTATGGGAGCAAGCGTAATTGTGATAAGACACTCTATGTCGGGGGCTCCGTGGCTTCTTGCAAGAGAGCTTCGCTCTTCAATCATAAACGCTGGCGACGGCTCTCATGAACATCCAAGTCAGGCGCTTCTTGATTTATTCACCGTAAGAGAGATTAAAAAAGAAATCGCGGGACTCAAGGTTGTGATAGTAGGGGACATTTCACACAGCCGTGTTGCAAGGTCTAATGTATGGGGATTGGTAAAACTAGGAGCCGAGGTCAGAGTTGTGGGGCCTCCCACAATGATACCCAGGGATATTGAAAAGACGGATGTGAAAGTCTACTACAACCTTGACAGTGCCCTTGAAGGAGCGGATGTCGTAATCATGCTCCGCATTCAGAAGGAAAGGCAGGAGTCCGGGCTTTTTCCGTCTCTAAGGGAGTATTCG
>JBLNAE010000292.1:0-4783 GCA_050259195.1 Ignavibacteriales bacterium | reverse complement strand
CTCCTTGTGTAGTTTTTGTTCAAGCTCCTGGATTTGTTCTTTTATGATAGGTATAGGTTTTTGCATAGTGTTTTTATTGTATAATAACTATGCACAATTAACTAATCAAAATGGTATTATTAGTTTTGCCATATCCGAACCTTGTTCCTGAAAGAGGAGCCTTGGGCTATGATAAGCGCAAGCACGCGTAACCTGTTTCATAAAAATGGCATTGGGTATATTATTCAATTCTCATGGCTTTTGATTTGCCCTTCATCTTTGATTTAAGTATAAAATGATATAACATTAATTTAAAAATTTTGGCGATAGGAGGTTAAGTAGATGATATTTGATTCAATTATGGGGTGGTTTTCTAACGATTTAGCCGTAGATTTGGGGACTGCGAACACCCTCGTGTATG
This sequence comes from Ignavibacteriales bacterium, assembly GCA_050259195.1. Taxonomy (GTDB): domain Bacteria; phylum Desulfobacterota_D; class UBA1144; order Nemesobacterales; family CSP1-2; genus PSLL01. The sequence continues at coordinate 4,383 of JBLNAE010000292.1, read as the reverse complement.
TAAAGGGAAAAGGCATAGTGGCAAACGAGCCGTCGGTAGTAGCCATACAAGAAAATGGAAAAGGAGCCAAGAGAATACTCGCGGTGGGAAAGGAAGCAAAGGATATGGTCGGGCGTACTCCGGGATCAATCAGAGCTATAAGGCCGCTTAAAGAAGGGGTAATAGCAGACTTTGAGGTGGCCCAGAAGATGCTTGAGTATTTCATCAGAAGGACACATAACAACAGGAAGAGTTTCGTGAGACCGAGAATTATTGTCTCTGTGCCTATTGGAATAACAGAGGTAGAAAAAAGGGCGGTTAAGGAATCCGCAGAGGCGGCGGGCGCAAGAGAGGTGTATTTAATAGAGGAAACAATGGCGGCGGCGCTTGGAGCGGGGCTTCCTGTGACGGAGCCTGGAGGAAACATGGTAGTGGATATTGGAGGGGGAACGACAGGGGTGGCTGTAATATCCCTTGCCGGGATAGTGGTGAGCAAATCGGTGAGGATTGGCGGGGATAAAATGGATGAGGCGATACTTCAGTATGTAAAGAGGACCTATAATATGCTTATAGGAGAGAGGACGGCTGAGGAGGTGAAGATAAAGCTGGGCACGGCGGTTGATAGTGGAGAAGTGGGCGTGATGAAGGTAAAGGGAAGGGACCTAAAGGCGGGGGTGCCCAAGACCATAGAGATAAGCTCGGAAGAGGTAAGAGAGGCGCTGACTGAGCCTATAATCTCTATAATTGAGGCTATAAAGCAGACATTGGAGAGAACACCGCCTGAGCTCGCGGCCGATATTGTGGACAATGGAATAATGCTGACTGGCGGTGGAGCACTTCTAGGCGGCTTAGACATGCTGGCCAAAGAAGAAACTGGACTTCCCATAAGAGTAGCAGAGGACCCGCTAACCTGTGTTGTGCTAGGCTCAGGTAAAGCCCTTGACGAGTTGGACCTTCTTAAAGAGATAAGCGTGTGGTAGCACAAGATACAAGATGTAGGATGCAGGATAAAAAATATCGTGTGTCATCATGCGTTCTGAATCGTGCATTATGCATCTTGTTTAGTGGCTAAATAAATATATCAAAATTCATGAATTTTATAAAACGCCATCCGGTTCTTATGAGCTTGATTCTTTTCTTTTTTGTCACACAGCTCATTTCTCTAAACCTTGAAGGAAAACGGGTGGGAGACCCGTTTTCCAGGTTTGTTCTCCTTATCGCCTATTATCCCCAGAAGTCCATTTTTGCTCTGACTGGCACGGTCGTGGGCGTATGGCAGAACTATGTAGACCTCATAGGAGTAAGAGAAGAGAATGAAAGGCTCAAATTGGAAGTCAGAAAGCTCCGCGAGGAGAAATTTCGCCTCTGGGAAGAAGAGTTGCAAAATGAAAGGCTCAAGAATCTTTTGGGGTTAAAAAAATCCTATTCCTATAAAACCCTCTCGGCCAACGTAATCGGAGGGAGTCCCTCGATACTCAGGTCTCAGGTCATCATTGTTGATAGAGGAAGAGAAGACAGGGTCTCTGAGGGAATGCCCGTTGCGACATACGAAGGGATTGTAGGAAGGGTTTTTCTCGTTGGAGCCAAAAGCTCGGAGGTAATTTTGATAACGGACGAAATAAGTGCGGTAGATGCTTACATACACAGGACGAGGGCAAGAGGAATTGTTAAGGGCACGGGAAGTGGATGCGTGATGGAGTATATTGAGAAAAAGGCCGACGTAAGTGTCGGAGATAAGGTAATTTCATCGGGAAAGGATGGATTCTTTCCAAGCGGCGTCGTCATAGGAACAGTTGTAGGGATAGAATCATCCGGGGGGTTTACAAGGGCGCGTGTGTCGCCGGATATGGATTTAAACTCCCTTGAGGAGGTAATGGTAATTCTTAAAACCCCTGAAAACAAAGTCGCAAATGATGAATAGAGTGCTTCCAGTTATTTTTTTTATTTTGCTTTCATTTCTCTTTATAATACTTCAGTCCACCTTTTTTTCTCCAACTCATTTGGGTTTGGCTTTTTTCCCTGACCTGAATTTAATCCTCATTATTTTTCTCGGCCTCTTTTCGGATTTGAGGAGAGGTGCTATAATTGCCATTGGAAATGGCTACATGATGGATGTGCTGTCGGGATATGTGATTGGAATCCATAGCCTGTCGAGACTGAGCGTTTTTATCATTCTCAAGGGTATCTCCCAGTATGTTTATTCTCAAAGCAGAATCACTCAGGCAATTGCGATCTCATTTGGCACACTCTTTTTATGGAGTTTTATCTGGGCCGGTTTGAAATTAAAAACGCACCTTGAATTTGGGATTTCTTTAGGCGACGTGATGACGCAGGGGGTGGTCAATACCATTGTGGGACTCCCAGTTTTTTGGGTGATTAAAGGGCTCTATGCAAAGATACAAAGGTAGATTTCTCATAACAACCGTCATACTGATTCAAGCGTTTCTCATTCTTGCAGGCAGGATGTGGTATGTTCAGATTATAAGAGGGGACGAGTTTGAAAAATTTTCACTAAATAACCGCATTCGCTCTATTAGAATTCCCGCTCCAAGAGGAAGGATTCTCGACAGGCGTGGAAGAGAGCTTGTTGTAAATCGTCCCTCTTTCAATGTTTATGTGCTTCCTGAAGATATAAAGGACCGTGATTCTCTTGCCGTTGCGCTCTCTTTGGCTCTGGGAATGGAACATGATGTAATTAAAAATAAGATAGAGATGGCATTCCAGAAAAACCGTCATAATCTGGCTCTCATTGCTCAGGACATAAGCCGTAACCAGCTTGCTTTTCTTGAAGCTCGTAGGAGTTCTCTTCCGGGCCTTGTAATTGAAGTAGATCATTTAAGAGAATATATGCATGGGAAAGTAGGTGCTCCTTTTCTCGGATATATGGGGAAGATAACTGAGTCTGAGCTTAAATTGCACCCCGATATGCATGGCGATGATTTAATTGGCAAGAGCGGTATGGAAAAAAATTGGGAAGATTATCTACACGGAAAAGATGGCTTTATTCAAAGGGTAACAGACGCCTTTGGACGTGAAGTAAGATCGAATCTATTTCAAGAGGACATTGAGAGGCGGGCAAGTATCCCGGGGGCGGACGTTATTTTATCAATTGACATTGATCTTCAAATTGCGGCGGAGGAGGCTCTGGGAGATAAATATGGCGCCGTTGTCGCAATGGACCCAAGAACCGGACAGGTGCTTGCGCTTGTAAGCCATCCAACGTTTGACCCAAGGGATTTTATCAAAGGTGTTGACTCCAAGGAGTGGACTGAACTTGTAAAAGACCCCTCTTTTCCGCTCGTAAACCGTGCTACTCAGGGCGTTTATCCGCCTGGCTCGATCTTTAAGATCGTAACTGCTGCTGCTGCTCTTGAAGAGGGTGTGATTGATACCACCACCCCTTTTTACTGCCCCGGGGTCTATAATTTTGGAAAAAAGACGTTCAGGTGCTGGAGAAAGGGAGGGCATGGTCGAGTGTACCTTCATCAGGCAATCGTTGGCTCATGCGATGTTTATTTCTATAACGTTGCGCGGAGGCTTGGAATTGACCGCCTTGCCCGATATATAAAAGGATTTGGATTTGGGGTCCCAACGGGGATTGATCTCAGCGAGAAAGCAGGAACGTCTCCGAGCAGAGAATGGAAATCAAAAACATTCAAAAAGCCCTGGTATGACGGCGAGACTATCGTAACAGGAATAGGGCAGGGGTATGTAAGCGCAACCCCGCTTCAGATTGCCGTCATGACGGCTGCTGTGGCGAATGGGGGGATGCTCCTCAAGCCTCAGATTGTAAAAGAGGTAATTTCCCCTCAGGGAAAAACCCTCTTTGAATACAACCCGCAGGAGAATGGACGCCTACCCGTTGAAAAGAGGATAATGGACATAATAAGGGATGCGCTTGTGGGGGTTGTGAACGAACCGCATGGAACCGGAAAGGCTTCTAAATTGGATAGGATGGTTGTTGCAGGAAAAACCGGAACCTCTCAGGTCGTTGCACAGGGGTCTCAGGGAGGAAAATATCTCAGGGCGGATCAGAAAGACCATGCGTGGTTTACGTCCTATGCCCCTGCTGAAAAGCCGGAGGTTGTTGTAACTGTGTTTGTAGAACATGGGGGAATGGGAGGAGAGGTTGCCGCGCCGATTGCAAAACAGATTCTTGAGGCTTATCTCAAGTTAAAAGATGGAGGAAGCGTTTAGTGCTTCGTTTGGTATTTGACCGAAGGCTCATTAAAAATTTCGACTGGTTTCTCTTTTTTATAACATTGCTCATCTCCATAATAGGGCTTGTGAATCTCTATAGCGCAACGTATCAGACGGGATTTAAGGTATTTCAAAAGCAATTGGTGTGGGTTGTATTAGGTGTGGTTGCGATGGTGCTCATATCCTTTCTTGATTATAGAACAC
>JBLNAE010000291.1:0-11173 GCA_050259195.1 Ignavibacteriales bacterium | reverse complement strand
ATTATTGTTGTGTGTGGAGCTGAGGACATCCCTGTGGTGGATACTGTTTACTCTATTAGGATTATTGGTATTACCCAGTCTCGTAAAACCAGTACCGTTCATTCCCCTACTAAAGTTACGGTTGCCCATCACCGTACCGGAATTATGAAAAGCTCTCCCCATACCAAAGCTTCGATTACTCATACCAAAATTATGGACAGGCCCCCTCATGCCGAAACTGTGATTGCCCATACCAAAGCTATGCATAGAACCTCCTCGCATAAAGCTGCCTCCACCAGAACCTCCCCGACCACCAAAGCCCCTGGCAGAGCTTATACTTGGAGCTGCTAGAATAAAGGTTAAAGCGATTATTAGAGAGATACCGATTTTTTTCATGTCTGTGTTCCTCCCCGAATAATACTTTAAGTAGCTAAGTAAAATTTTAAATAAACTTCAATTCAATTTCAAGCGAAGCCACAACTTTCACATTAAGTTAAGATGATAAGGTCTTGAAATAGATTCACAAGCAGCCGCAGACCCTACACCTGAAGACATACTCTGCAGGGCAGGTTTGAAACCTTCCACTACTGCGCGATTAAATTGTTAAAGAGCAAATTAAGGAGAAATAATACTCCCCTCTTTTTCTCGCGTATCGTCCCGAATTTATCTCTCAAAAATGGTTTTGTTAGAGACCAGGAGTTTTGCCTCCGTTGTCGCTACACTCGTGCCGCTTTGATTTTTAATCTCTCCAGAGAGCGAAACCAATCCTCCATCGAGCTTGAGTTTTGCATCAACCCCTTTTACTTCCCACTCCAATGAGATTGTGTCTCCCGGATAAACGGGGGCAGTGAATTTTATTGAGGCCTCGACTGTGGATATATCCGTATCATGAAAAACGTTGCTATAGACCCCAACCATTAGTCCGAATGTAAGGGCTCCGTGGACGATTCTTCTTCCAAATCGGGATGTTTTCATGTCCGGCTCGTTTGTGTGAAGGGCGTTAAAATCTTGAAAAAGCCCCGCAGCCTTTACAACATGAGCTTCGCTTATCGTGATACTCTCTTTGAACTTGTCTCCGATTTTTAGTTCATTAAAAGCCTTTCCTTTGCGAATCATAAGACACCTCTCTCTATGGAATTATATTTTAGATATGAATAATACCAATTCGAGTTATTTGTCATGCCCGAAATTCTTAATCGGCATCCATTTTTCTGTTTTAATCTAGTATATGGGCAATCCATGAATTATCCCTACCTTAACAATAAAAATTACATCTTTTTTCTATCCCTCAACGCCTTCCCCAGTGTTATCTCGTCTATGTATTCAATATCGCCTCCGACAGGGATTCCATGCGCTATACGGGTCACGTCAACTCCCAAAGGCTTTATGAGTTTCGCGAGATACAGAGCCGTAGCCTCGCCCTCGACGCTTGTGTTTGTAGCGATTATCACCTCTTTCACACCTCCGTCTCTCAGCCTTGAAATGAGTTCTTTCATCCTTAAGTCTTCTGGACCTATCCCCTCAATTGGAGAAATCACGCCGTGAAGAACATGGTATTTTCCGTTAAACTCTGCGCTCTTTTCGATTGCAATTAAGTCAACCGGTTTTTCCACGACGCAGATCGTAGTCTTATCTCTTTCCTCGTCTTTGCAGATAGCGCATAGATTCTCCGACGTAAAGCTGTAGCAAATCGGACAGAGAGTGACTTTATTCTTTGTATCAACTATTGATTTTGCAAGCCTCTCCGCGTAATCTCCGGGCGACCGGAGAATGTGAAATGCGAGCCTTGTCGCGCTCTTCTCTCCTATTCCCGGAAGCTTTGAGAATGCGTCAATAAGCCTCAAAATCGGCTCCGGCAAACCCGTGCGTCTCATTAGATAAGCCCTGGAGGAAGTCCCAACCCGCCGGCCACCTTGGAGATTTCTTCTTTCATAATCTCTCTTCCTCTGGTTAGCGCCTCATTTACTGCGGCTGTGACCAAATCCTGGAGCATCTCAATATCACCCCCCTTGATTACCTCAGGCTCGATCTTTATTGAAACTATCTCGCCCTTTGCCTTTGCAACTGCCGTTACCATCCCGCCCCCCGCCGAGGCTTCAACGATTTTTTCCCCTGCCTCAGCCTGAAGTTTCTCGATCTGCTCTTTCATCTTCTCAGCCTGCTTTAACATACTCTGTATGTTTCCCCCGAATTTCATAGCCTCACTCCTTACTCTTTAAATTTTTTTACTTCGACCACTCTCCCCCCCAAAATCCTCACAACGTCTTGCACAACCGGGTCTTCTTGTACTTCCTCTCTATTTTTTGCGTTTCGCTCTTTTAAAGACTGGTAGCTGGTTTCTTCAGTAGATGACGATTTTACTTCAACCCTAACCTTCAAATCCTGCTTGAAGAATTCCTTTGAGAGCTTCCTTAGGTTTTCCTGAGCGTCTTGACGCGAAAGATAATCGGAATGAATTGAGGAGGAGGTAAATTCAATCTCTAAGATTCCATTGGCAAATCTGATTTTACCAGCCTGTTCCAGATGCATTGCCGTAATCGGCTTCTTTGATTTTACAAATCTCACAAAATCCCCCCAATCCGAATTCGAGGAATCCGAAGGACTCACCTCCGAGCTTGTAGGAATATCATCGAAACTAGAGCCAGAAGATGGCTTCTCATCAAGAGCCGATGTCCTTTTTTTCTCTTCCGGACTTTTTTGCGTTTCACCTTCTTGATACTTGAATGAAGACGATGCGCCGACCCCAATTTTTTCGGAGAGTTTCTCAAGTTTACTAAGAATATCATCAATCGGAACTATGGTGTGAAGAATGGAGAGTTTTACAAGGGTTGCCTCAAGCGTCATCCGGGGGTAAAAGGACTTTTGAACCCCTTCCGCTCCTTCGAGCATGAATTTGAAAATCATCTCAATAGACTCAATACTCTGGTCTGTAGAAATCCTCTCTATCTCCTTTTTTTCCTCATCCGAGAGGTCTGAGACAATCTCTCTGCCGCAGGTTCTAATCAGGAGCGCATTTCTTATTATCTTTAATAAATCCTCTGCAAACCGCTTGGGACTTACTCCCTTTTCGCCCGCTTCATTCAAGATTTCGATGCACCTTTTGGGATTTTTATTAAATACCGCTTCGAGCGCGAATCTTACAAGCGACTTGTCTGATATGCCGAGGATTCTCGACGCCTCTTCGTGCTTAATCTCCATGCCAAAGGTTGCAACGAGCTGATCGAGGATGCTAAGGGCATCACGAAGGCTTCCATCCGCCTCTTGAGCTATGAGATACAGCGTCTCGTCCGCGATTTTTATCCCTTCGGAGTGAGTGATGAATTCGATTCTCTCCTTTATCTTTGACGTTGAGACCTTCTTAAAATCGTATCTCTGACAGCGCGAGAGAATAGTTGCGGGAATCTTATGCGCCTCGGTTGTCGCAAGTATAAAGAGCACGCGCGGGGGAGGCTCTTCAAGAGTTTTAAGAAGGGCATTAAAAGCCGCCTGAGAGAGCATATGCGCTTCATCAATTATGTAAATCTTTGTTTTTCCGGACGAAGGAACGTATTTTATGTTCTCAATGATTTCTCTTACGTCATTTACTCCGGTATGAGACGCGGCGTCAATCTCGCTTACATCAAGGGATTTCCCCTCGGATATCTCTTTGCAAAATACGCATATAGAGCACGGCTCAGGAGTGGGTCCTTTTTCGCAGTTGAGGGCTTTGGCTACGATCCTTGCAGTGGTTGTTTTCCCAACCCCTCTTGGGCCTGAGAGAATAATGGCGTGCGCGATTTTTTCCGTAGATACGGCATTCTTGAGCGCCCGTGTGATGTATGGCTGACCTATAAGGTCATCAAATGTTTTAGGTCTCCACTTTCTGGCAAGCACGAGATAGGAGGACATTCTAGTCACCTTAAAACCAGCAGGCTAGGTTTGCCACAACGCTCAGGAGGCCTTGGTACCGTTGCTCCCTTCCGGGCCTAGCGGGGTTTACAAGTTCCTGCCGTGCGGGCCTAGCCGCTGGAACCTAGTTACTTACAAAGTAATAGAGGATACATGATTAATGGTGCATGATGTATTCTGTATCCTGCATCCTGACTATCATTTGTGTCAATTCGTGGCGAAATTTTCACAATTAGTTCATCTGGCGGAGAGGGTGGGATTCGAACCCACGAGGGAGTTTTATCCCCCTACACGCTTTCCAGGCGTGCACCTTAGGCCGCTCGGTCACCTCTCCTGCAAAGTAAATTTTTTCTCAACAAGATTCTAACATTAAGGGTTGAAATGTTCAAAAATTTTTGGATTGAATGGAATAAAAATTTATCTCAGGAATGAGAATCTTATCACTTAGCCTCTTCGTTTGGTTCTCCTGAAATGTCGTCGGCTTGTTTTTCCATCGTATCCGCTCTTTCTTTGGATTTTTCCTGTATCCCTTTCGCCTTTTCTATAGGCCCGATTATTGCTCTTTCTATCATCCCCGCTTCCTTTGTTTCTTCCTTCCTCTCCGCTTTCTTCGTGCACGAAACGGATATACAGACGAATAAAACCAAAATAGCTAATACAATCTTTCTCATTACACTCTTCCTCCTATAATTCGCCCGGATTTTGATTAACCCAGCGTGCGTAAATTATACTGCATTTATGTTTTCTAAGGACCTTTATTGCAAGAGGCTACTATTAGTGAGATAATAGTGTGGCAATTGACTACCGGGCGGTGGGAAAGCAGCGAAGTCTCCGGATTCCCAATGTGGCTGAAGCTGAGATTGAAGCCATCGCCGGTCAAGGCGGTGCTGAGGTCACAATCAGTAATCATCCTCTGTGCGTTGCTCCTGGATACCCTGTGGTAGCCGCGAAGTCCAAGCGGTTAAGCTATCACGACCACGGATTTCAGTGGGATGTGTCAGAGAGAAATGGATTTTATTCACCTTTTGCCTATCAGGGCCCCTGAGATATGGAGAAATGTCAGAGGCTGGTTCTTCACTCGGAAGTACGTATATCCGGGATACGAAATGGTTAACTGAAATTTCGCTTTGAGATTAAACCATGTTTACTAATAAAATTAAAGAAGTAATTTCAAAGACAAAGGGGCACTGTCATTTTTGTGGTGATCCTTTAATCTTAGAAAGGTACGGATGGAAAGATTCAAACGATTTATATGGTGCTTGGGAAGCAGATCATATAATTCAAAGAGGTAAGGGTGGTAAAAAAGAAGTAGGAAATTGCTTGCCAGCATGTGTGCGTTGTAATCGTTTGCGTTGGCATCGAAAAGGCGACGATTTAGGTGACGTAATCCTTCTTGGGCTTATTGCAAAAGATGAAATCAAGAAGGGTTCTTATATAGGTAAAGAGATACTAAAACTAAAGGACAAGAGAATTGAGATAAATAAAAAACGACGGCGCAACATCAGTTAATAACTATTGGTGGTTCGCCTAACTAACTCACCTCAAGTACCTACATTATTTATTGCTTCGCAAGCGTAAGATGTCATATGCCATAAAATAACAGGAGAAAAGGTATGAACTTCATCCATCTTTCAATAAATGAAAACATCGCTACTATAGTCCTTAACCGCCCAAAGGTAAATGCTTTAAATGAGGCTGTGGTGGAGGAACTAAGAGAGTGCTTTCAAAGGGTAGCAGATGATTCAAATGTTAGGGCTGTAATTCTAACCGGAGAGGGGAGTTTTTTCTCTTTTGGATTGGATGTTCCAGAGTTTTTGAGTTATTCAAAAGACTCTTTTATCAAGTTCCTCACCAAATTCACCGACCTTTATAGCTATATTTTCACGTTTCCAAAACCCGTTGTGGCGGCTCCAAACGGTCACACCATAGCCGGAGGATGCATGATTGCCATAGGGTGCGACTACAGATTGATGGTTTCAGGAAAGGGCAGGATTTCTTTGAACGAGCTAACGTTTGGCTCAACCGTCTTTGCGGGAAGCGTTGAAATGCTCAAGTTTTTAATTGGTGGAAGGAATGCTGAATCGGTGCTCTATACAGGCGCAATGTATTCGGCGGAAGAGGCAAAGGAGTTGGGATTAATCCACGAGGTAGTTTCTAAAGAAAACCTCCGCGATTCTGCTCAAAGAGTTGCCGGAGATTTCGCAAAGAAGGATAATCGCGCATTTCAGAGCGTAAAGATGCTCCTTCGAAGACAGGCATGGGAGGAAATGAAGAGAAGAGAAAAGGATTCGATTATTGAGTTTGCAGACATCTGGTATTCTGAAAATACATGGAAAAATTTAGAGAAAATAAAGATTTATTAATATAAGATATATTCTGAAAGTGCGCTTAATATGTCCTAAGGTCAACTAACTTAGCCTTCCATACCCGGTGTATTAGCCATCCCGCCAAATCGAAAGTGTTTTTCGCTCCGGCTATTATTATCGAATCAGAGGTTGCCACCAAATCCGCCCTTTTTAAAATATAATCGGGGGAATCCACCGTCTCCGCTTTACCATATAGACCGTGTTTCGCTATTAGTCCATTTATCATTTTGCATAATTCACCTGAAAATGATACGGGTCGGTCAAAATAAAACTCTATACCTTCAAGTTCCAGTGAGCCTATATTCTCTAAGAGTCTATTTAAAACCTCTTCTGTAAATGGGCTGGGTTTATAGGAGCGGTGAACCGAGGCTGAGTCCCGGACTACGCCGTCTACCGCAATAAAAACGAAGTTCCCCTTCCTGTAGGATTCTATAGTAATAAGCTGGTTGTAACCATCTATTTTCAATACCTCTCCTTTTATCTGTTTTTCACCTAGGATTTTATTTTTTCTGCTTTTAATTTCACCTTTGATAAAAAAACCGCGGTAAAGGACGTTTCGCTCCTCGGTGTTAAGCTGGTACCGGTTTCCGACTATCTCTAAAATTGAACGGATAGAATAACCTCTTTTTTTCAAATAAAGATAATCACGACTGGCTGTAATGACTTTTTCTTTATTTACCACACTTATATAATCCTCCGGCTTGAGACCGGCCCTGTAAAATATTATAAATTTTTGGTGATGCTATATAATAACAAGAATATTTAGAAGACAACTAGAAGACCAATGCCTTTTTCACCTATGGAGTTTTAATTTCCAGAGATTTGGGTTGATTGACCTTTGCAAATCAGTAAACTAGGTATATGAGAAACCCTTTGGGGTAGAGGTGACATTATGGGTATAAATATGACTCCTGAAGAAATCAAGGTATTTTTAGCCGAGCAGAAGGTCTGCCGAATGGCTACCGTCGGCAAGGATGGGATGCCTCATGTTATCCCCATGTGGTATGTGATCTTAGACGGAGACATTTATATTGAAACCACAGGAACGACAAAGAAGGTAAAGAACGTTGAGTCAACTAAAAAGACGGCTCTTATAGTGGATGCGGGAGATTCCCTGTATGATTACAGGGGCGTGATGATGCAGGGCAAAACGGAGAAGGTCAATAACAAAGCCCTTTTTGAGAGATTTCGGGAGGCGTACGCCCAGCGGTATTTCGGCTCGAATGAGCATCCGGGTTATAAATTTTTGACTGGCATCCCAAACAGAGTTCTTCTTAAATTCATTCCTGAGAAATTCGCCTCCTGGGATTATAGAAAAATGAAGTTGTAACACCATACTGATTAATACACTACTTTATAGTTGTCATTCCCGTATGTTCCTCCCCTATCAAGTCAGGGACTAATACATGTGGGGACAAGCTTTAGCGGGAATCCATGACCATAGATGCCCGATTACTACATTCGGGAACAAGATTCGGGCATGACAAGTACTTTAAACCCCACATATGCAAAGGCAATCCACTCTAACTACAGAGCACATAGAGAGAAAGGACTATTCTATTTATAACCTCTTTAATCCTGTATTAGAATACGGTTAAAGCTGATAAACCCTTCTGTTGTCTTCTCCCAAACATTAAATAGAGGTTTGCATCGCATCATAAAACACGCCTAAATTTTAATACACTCCCTTTAACAGAATTTTAATGTTCTCTTGATTTACGTTTAATGAACTCAGATTAGAGTACCCGCAAAATAAAATTAGGAGGTGTAGGATGAAATCCAAGAGAATTGCAATGAGAATCAAATCATTGCTAGTTGTAATAGCTTTATCATCTATAGTTCTAAGCATGGGGCTAACTTCAGCCCATGGAGCCAAGACCAACATGTCTACTCCGATAAAGTACGTAGTGGTAATTTTTCAAGAGAACGTCTCATTCGATCACTATTTTGGGACTTACCCGAACGCAGCAAACCCGCCGGGCGAACCGGCTTTTAACCCGCTCCCTGGCACGCCTTCGGTGAATGGTCTTAATACCGAGTTGCTTACCGACAATCCGAATTCGGCTAATCCGGTTCGGCTTGATCGCTCTGAGCCTCTCACTTGCGACCAGGATCATGATTATAAACCTGAACAACAAGCCTTCGACAATGGGCTGATGGACAAGTTTGTAGAATTTACAGATGTAGAGAGCTGCTCCCCACCTGACATCAGCAAGCCCGGGCTGGTTATGGACTATTACGACGGCAACACCGTGACAGCTCTATGGAACTACGCCCAGCATTTCGCGATGAGCGATAACTCCTACTGCACGACCTTCGGGCCATCAACGCCTGGGGTATTAAATTTAGTCAGTGGCCAAACAAATGGGGCTACACCCTCTGCGCTCCAAGATGTAGTAGCAAATGGTACTGTCATCGGTGATGCCGATCCAACCTTCGACGACTGTTCAGGCGGCACTCCTATTGCAGTGGCCGGGATCAATGTGGGAGACTTGCTCAACCGAAAGGGGATCACATGGGGTTGGTTCCAGGGTGGCTTCAGGCCAACCCAAATGGTAAACGGTAAGGCAGCCTGTGGAGCCTCGCATACTAATATCGGTGGGGCTACGGTTACAGATTACAGCGCACATCATGAGCCGTTTCAATACTACCAATCCACTGCAAACCCCCACCACCTGCTCCCAACCTCGATAGACGCAATCGGATTCACCGACCAGGCGAATCATCAGTATGATGTGTTTTCAATTCCAACAGCGTTATCTAACACGTCAATTTTATTCAATCTTCTAAAGTCCACACTTCCACGTATTTCAACTGAATAATCGGGTGATACATATACAGCAACCTTTAAAAGTTGTAGAACGTGCCGTTTATTCTCATAGTTAAACGAATCAATATCTGATTTTAGTTCAATAACCAATTCGGTTACGGTTTTAAGGGTTGTGTCAACCTTTCTTCTATCTGAAAGTGATTCCATTTGCTTTTTGATAGAATCTTCCTCTTTTTTCAAGGCGTTATTGCGTGTTATAAATTGTTCTTTTGTAATATGGTTATTTTGATACAGGTCTATGAGTTTATTCGATTGATTATCTTTCTCGGTTAATTGTCTCTTTAGACAATCTAAATCGGCATCTATAGAGTCCACAGTCTCACTTTGTACTTTAAACACAGCCTTTTTTAAAAGCTTAGGGTTCGTTAATAGGGTCTTCATTGTATCCCAAACACCTGTTTCAATATCGGACGCATTAATACTCCTATTTGGACATTCTATGTTCAAATGTTTCCGTCTACCATTCCAACAAACATAATACCGCTCTTCCTTTTTTTCATCCCGTCCACGCATATAACATTGACCCGTCATCTTACAACCACATGATTCACAATAAATGATACCGCTTAGGAGATATTCCCGTTTAGAATTGCGTGTTGACAACACCCTCCTACTTTTTAACGCTTCTTGTGCTAAATCAAACGTGGTCTTATCTATAATCGGCGGTATTTGATTCAATATCCAATCGTCTTTATGTCTTTTAGAAAGCGGTTTTTTAGATGTATGATTAACTAACTGCTCAAGGGATTCCACACGCTCATAGGTCCAACGGCGAAAATCACCCCTATACATTGGGTTCGTCAAAACTCCCCTAATGGTAGAATTAGCCCATTTTCTACATTCCCCATGTGGAGTCGGGTAACGTTTATCAAAAAGATAGTCCTGGATTTTTTCTAAGCTATATCCAGAAATACAAACCTTGAATATATCCCGTATAATGTTAGCCTCGTTTTCTAATGGCTGATAATTCTTGTTTTCGTCAATCATGTAACCATACGGCACTTTACCACCAATATATTTTCCCTGTTTGACCTTTTCATGTTTTCCTCTACGCATACGACTGATAATTTTTGTCTTTTCATAGCCAGAGAAATTGGCAAACACACTGGCAATCAAAACGGCTTCTGGACTATTCAAATCATAATCTTGGGAAGGGGTGATTATCCTAATTCTATTTACTCTACAGGTAAAAACAATACGACCCCAATCCATACCCATCTGTGACCTTGTAAGACGGTCAACATCAATAACAAAAATAGCATCGAATAATTTTAATTGAGCATCCGCTAAAAGTGTCATCATAGCTGGACGTTCATCTATCGTTTCACCGGAAATCCCATTATCAATATAGGGTTCTTTTACCTGAATATATCCTCTTTGCTTCATTATTTCTGATAGGATTGAAAGTTGTGATTCAATGGTGTGTTTTTCCCTCTGGATTTCCGTACTAACCCTCGCATAAATAGCCCCCTTTCCCATGGTTTACTTACCCCCCTTTGTTAAAAGTTTTTCCTTTGCTTCCTTCGGCAGGTGTCTTTCCAGATACTCCAGGACAGCATCCCTGACAAGCGCCGACTTGCTCGTTTTTAAAACCCATCTGGCTTCATCTAAAATGCCTAGAAAGTCTTGACTTGCTATTAGCGTATACCTTATTTCCTGCAATGTTCTTTTGCTCCTTTTTTTTGACATAGTGTTACTTTAACATAGTTGATATTCAGCGTCAATAGGTTATTGCCGTGAAATATAGTTTATGTCAAAATACCTTCCGTGTATAAAGGTAATAGAGAAAGAGAGTTTAATGATATTATCTCTCTTGCAGCACAGCTAGAGAAATGGGCGTTAGGCGGATAAGATAACCAGGAGTGGACTATCTGTTATGTGGCTCACCTTTCCAAAATAGGAGGGAAAGAAAATGGATGTATTGGTGAAAACTGTAGAATGGGTTTTTAACGAAGATTTAAGACAGGGATGTGATGAATGCGATAGAACTAAGGGGGATATTAATTGGGATGGCCAAAGCAGATGCGAGTACCATGGCAATTGGGAAAAGGCCATTGTCAGATTCCGATCTGAGCAGCTGCAAAAAAGTAAATAGAGGAATACAGGGATA
>JBLNAE010000290.1:0-15775 GCA_050259195.1 Ignavibacteriales bacterium | reverse complement strand
GTATGTCTGAGGGTATGCGGACTCACGTTCCTAAGCCCAGCTTTCTTACACGCATTCTTAAAAGCTCTCTTAATATGCTGCACTGGAGAGCCGTCTTCATTACAGAACACATACTCTCTTTGGTGATCCTGGCGAGGGTAAGACTTGTGAAAGGTAGAGTATGGAGGGATATAGTTCTCCCATAACCATTTTAATATCCTTTGAACCTCGTCATTCATCGGGATAACCTTGTATTCTTTAGTCTTAGAAGACCGTATGAGTATTCTTTTATTTTTAAAATCGATATCCTCAAATTTAAGCCTTCTCCTCTCCCCTTCCCTTATACCGGTATTTAGCATGACAGTGATAATGGGCTTCAACCACGGTGAGGCAGATTCGAGGAACTTGTCCACCTCCTCTTTTGTTAAAAACCTTGGCGGTTTCTTTTCATGGGTGAGAAGTTTTACCCCTTTAAAAGGAGTCTCCCGTATATATCCCCACTCTACAGCTTTATTAAGCATATGAGATAAGCACCTAAGTTCGAGGTTGACAGTCCTAGGAGACACTCCTTCAGTTGATCTTTTTATTTTAAATTGTTCGATAAGATGTGTTGATAAACGTGGCAAATAGATGGAGCGAAAGAACCTGAGTAGGGAGTGCATGCTGGTTCTATCTCTCCTATAACTCTGTTTAGCTTTATTAGTTTTAGAGAATTCGAGATATTCTTGTGCATATCCTTCAAAGGGAATGAGTTTTTCGTCTATGATGCCAAATTTTTTCTTGTCATATGATTCTTCAAGCTTGCGGAGCACCTCTTTAGCGCCAGTCTTTGACATGCGACCAATCTTTATCCATTTTTGCTTATAGTTAATGGTAAAGACTCCATACCAGATTCCTCTTTTTGATGTCAAGGAAGCCAAGGTTTTTATACCTCCCGATTCAGAATGAAAAAATTCTTAGCCAATTCTTAGACGGAAGGAATATACCTGGTATTCGTTGCGCTTACAACTAGCTAATATTATTAGATTAAAAGTGCGCCCCCAGAGGGATTTGAACCCCCGACCTGCGGATTCGAAGTCCGACGCTCTTATCCAGGCTGAGCTATGAGGGCACGTTACACATTGATGCCAAAGGGTTTTTTAATCAAACCCATAAACATGAAAATTCAAATTGTGCCCGAAAAGTGGGACAAAAATGACTCAATATCCATCTCATCAAAAACCCGTAAAAAATATTTTTTATTATACCTTATCGGAGGTGAGAAGACCAAAAGGCAACACAGGAATAACACAAGGTAAAAATCATTCATTGCAAATAATGTCCAGGGAGGCTATGCAATCCCACCTTCCGCTTTCAAGCTTAAGCGCCGGGTACTTAACCAAGCCAATCATATTCAAGAATGTTTATGTCTTACATCAGCCGTCACTTCCGACGTTATTTTCAAGGCTTGCTCTAGCATTCACCCAATTTGAGTAAAAGAAACAGTCTAATTATTTATGCCAATGCTAATGCATCTGTTATCATAAATCCGTTTTATATGCGTATTTCGACTTGAGAACTCTACTCCCATTGTAGGAACTATTCCAGGTAAAAGGGGAGATACCCATCTAACAGTGCCTTCAAGCTTAATAACATCACTCATTGCACTCTCTCCAAGATTAGCATCACCTAAGTGAAGCTGGATTAAAATTTTAGTGCTACGAGGAAATACTTTATGAGACTTTATGCTGATTCCGTCCTCGGAGAGGTCGGATATATAACCCATAAAAGTGGAGTTAGGGGAATTAGATAATTGGGACTTAACATTCTTTCTGAAAGGGATTCTTCGAGATGCTCTTCGATTTCCCATGAAGGGAGTTTAATATCTTTTTAAAGCTCAAATCAATTCAGGATATACCTTAAAAAATTCAAAATAAACCACTACCCTTTAATGGGGTAATTCGTCACTTCTCGGTGTGAATGGCCGCCCGCACTCTCTGGACAAGCTCTGGTGGAATCTCCTTCACTCCATGAGCTTTTTCAGCATGTTTAGCAGCCTTCTTCATAATCTCCTCCTCTGTTTCATCAGTTGCCACCCAGTCACAACCCACACCAATACCCCTATAGAGATATGTTACACCACATCTTATCAATAGGGTTAATCTACAAGCAACCCTAAAATAGAAGTAGCAGGAGTGTCTGAGATGATTTGTTTAAGACGGGATGCTACAGAGATTTTCGATTGACCAAGTAGAGTCCAAGTATGGACAATTTTAATCGATGAGCTAAATAAAAAAAGCTAGCTGTCCACGACGCCAATCTTGACAGCTAGCCTTCGAGGGAGGCAAATAACAGAAAACTCCCCCAAAACTACTTCCTCACCTCCATTACTAAGATATGCATCTTTTTCGATTAATCAATCTCTAATGGAACTAAACTCGACGGAAACTTGAGTGTTTTAATCATTCATCAATTTTTCTTTTCGGATAAAAATATATAGTGAAAATCAGCCTGCACATAAGATATCATTTTATATATTTCGAGTTATCAAAGAGGAAGGTAAATATGAGAACTATTCTTATTGCCGATGAAAATGCCGATGTAAGAAAATCTATTAGCCTCATGTTTTCCGAATGTGTAGATTATAGAATTGCGACTACATCAAGCGGAGCGGATGCCATTTTTAAAGCCAAAAAGATAAAACCGGATATAGTTCTTGCTGACACTTCCCTTTCCGATAAAAATGGTTATGAGGTATCAAGAGAAATAAAAAATAACCCACTTCTTAATAACACATCCGTCATTTTACTCATTCCATCCTTTGAGGTATTTGATGAGGGGATGGCAGCAGACGTTCTTGCAGATGATTTCATGATAAAACCGATCAACGCCGAAGAAACAACAAAGAAGGTGGAATCTTTAATCAAACAACATGAAAAGAAAGAGGATGAAGAGACTATGGAGAAGAGAAAACCCGAGCCGTTTGGGACTATTCGTTTTTCTATCGAGAATCGAGAGAACTCCTACGAATTGACAGAGGAGTCCGCACAAGAGCTTAAAATGGCGATAAGAATGGCGGCAAGAAAACTAAAAGGGAGGAAGAATATTCCACATCAAATACCAACCGAAGCCGGGTACTTGAAAGTTCCTTTGTACAGAAGACGGTATTCAATTGCGTTACTGGGTCTAAGTATAATTCTATTTGTAATCGTTCTGTTTACCTTTACCAACGAAAAGGAAGAGGAGTCATGGTTTTCCAATACTTCAACGTCTATTGATAGTTCCACTCAACCCAGATTAAATCTAGGCTCCGGGACTCCACCCCCTGATGGCAAAAGTTTGAAAGAAGCTTCTAAGGGAATAATCCCAGTAATTCCAGTCAAAGAGAATATAGGGAATGAAGGAATCAAAGGAAAAACATCCTCCCTAAAAGGAAGAACACGAAAGATATACAACCGGAAAACCAGGCGGCTTAGAAGCCGGACGCAACCTGTTTTAGCGTTCAATAGGAGTGAAAAAGAGCTTCTGGAACAACAGCTTAAAATGGCTTTCCTTCTATACAAGCCTTAATTGGAATATAACAAGGATTTATTCGCACTCAATCGCTTGATTCCTGAGTTGCTGTGGCAAACTTCTTTTCAATCTCGCGATATTCAGGGACATCAATCAGTTCCTCAAATTCCTTAAAGGAAAGCGCATTCTCAAAACCCGCCGTCGTGCCATGATTTTTCAGGTACCGGAAACAAGCCTTCATCGCCTGTGTGGCAGCGAACAAACCCGAAAGCGGAAACACCACGATTTTAAAACCGAGTTCTTCCAATTCCTTAGAACTGAGAGATGGAGTTTTTCCACCCTCAATCATATTGGCAAATAGTGGAGCGTGGTGAAGGGCCTTTGCAATTTCTTTTAATTCGTCAATAGACCGCGGAGCTTCAGTAAAAACCACATCCGCCCCGGCTTCGAAATAAGCCCTGCCCCGGCGAATCGCTTCATCGAGTCCCAGCGGAGCACGGGCGTCTGTGCGGCCGATAATGACCAGGCCGCTATCGCCTCGTGCATATACCGCAGCGCGGATTTTCTCTACGTGCTCTTTCATTGAAACTACCCTTTTGCCCTCAAAGTGACCGCACTTTTTGGGCCACTCTTGGTCTTCTAATATGACCCCTGCAATTCCCATGTTTACCACGTCTGTTACGGTTCGGATAACATTCAGAGGATTGCCATAGCCCGTATCAATATCGGCGACAAGAGGGATACTCACCGATTGAGCGATGCGCCCAACGCTCCAGAGCATCTCCGTTGCGGTAAGAAATCCATAGTCGGGTCGTCCCAGCATCGAGCCGGAGATGCCGAATCCACTTGTGAATACAACAGGAAAGCCAAGTTGCTCAACGAGTTTTGCCCCAATACAATCATAAACGCCGGGGAGCACCAGAATCCCAGGTTTTGAAAGAATCTCTCTTAACTTGTGTCCTTGAGTCATGGTAAAGTCTCCAGAAAAAGATGAAGAAAAGCATGCCTGAATACTAGCTTACAAGGAGAAGGTGTCAAGAATTAACTGCTGTATAATTTTGATTGTACACGTAATTGGCATATACTTTTGCAAGATCGAATATTGAGACTTATCTATTGAACTATAATAACACATGCTAATTCATCGCAGCCTACCACTACAAATTTATCTTTACTGAAAACGAAGGTAGACCAAGTGGGAACTTTAACTGAAAAGATTCGAAGAGATTTGAAGTCAATTGTAATTTGTGGTTTAACTGCGATAATCGTAGGCGTGACATCATGCGCCCATGCGGCTACCGCTACCGAAGCTCACACCGATAAAGGAGAGCTTATTCTCCTAGGCAAATGGAGCGAAAAACAGTTAGATAATATCATACGCAAAGGCTCTCAAATTCAGGGTTTGGGCGAAAGAATAGATTTTCTTTCAGAACAATTTTTGAATGTGAGTTACAAAGAGTCAACATTGATTGGAAACGTAAACACGCCGGAGATTTTTGTTATAAACCTGGAGGGTATAGACTGTTTTACATATATTGATTATGTTGAAGCGATGCGTCTGTCAAACTCTTTCCCCCAATTTGAGAGAAATCTGAAGAAGGTGAGATACCAATACGGGAAGGTTGCATTCGAAAATAGAAACCACTTCTTCACCGATTGGATAGAGTTCAATTCAAATCATATTGAGGACGTTACAGAAGAAGTCGGCGGAGAAAAAACAAAGACTGTAGAGAAAATGCTGAATAAAAAAGAGGATGAGACTTATTTTCTGCCGGGGATTCCCACCAAAGAGAGGAAAATCCGGTATATTCCTTCCGATGCCCTTGATAAAATGATTATAGGGCGACTTAGAACCGGAGATTATGTCGGAATATTTTCTGAGGCGCAGGGGCTGGACGTTTCTCATACAGGAATAATTATTAAAGACGGAGATAAAGCTTATCTGAGACACGCCTCATCAAGGGAGGAAAATAGAAGGGTAGTTAACGAGGATTTAATAAACTATATCTCCAATAAACCCGGTCTGGTTATACTCAGACCCAAGCCATAAGCTGCAGAAGCATGCCTTACCCCTACTGACTAACTTGACACTCTCCCTCCCCTTACACATACTAAACTACTCAACTACTGTCAAGTATTTCTAAGTACTTTCGAGGAGATGGTATGAATTTAGACGAAGTCTTTAAGAGTACGCTTCTTATAGGTCCGGAGATTGCCCTGATACTTACAGGGATTATCGTGATGGTAATTGACCCATTGATAAAAGGAAGGGCAAAAAAGGAGCTTTTCTGGGTAGCGCTTCTCGGACTTGCACTTGGATTTGCGCTAAACCTCCAAAGATTTCATCATGGAGCAAATGCTTTTTCCGGAGCACTTTCTTTAGATGAGTTTGCCGCATACTTTAACGTTATTTTCATAATCGGCGCTTTCCTTGCCATTGTGCTCTCAAGAGATTACGTCTCAAATATGAATTTAAGAGCTAATGAGTACTATGCCCTCCTCCTCTTTTCAACCTCCGGGATGATGATTCTCAGTTCCGCAAAGGAATTCATGTCTCTTTTTCTCGGATTTGAAATCATGTCAGTTTCGGTCTACATACTCTCGGGCTTTAACAGAAGATCGGTGCGTTCATCCGAGTCGGGGGTAAAATACCTCGTCTTAGGGGGATTTTCCTCGGCTATACTCCTCTATGGCATAGCGCTGATATACGGAGCTTCGGGGACAATATTTCTCGACCAGATTGCCGCGAAATTTGATGTAAATAACCCCCTATACCTCGCAGGTACCGCCCTCATCCTTGCAGGATTTATATTCAAAATCGGGGCCTTCCCGCTCCATCAGTGGGTTCCGGACATATACGAAGGAGCACCCATGACTGTAACCGGGTTTATGTCCGTAGGAGTGAAAGCCGCCGCATTCTCAATCCTTCTCAGGGTTCTTTTTGAGGGATTCTCTCAAATCGAAGCCGATTGGACGCGGGTTCTATGGGTTGTTGCAGCCTTTACCATGACAATAGGAAACCTCGCCGCCATAGCTCAGAGAAGCGTAAAGAGAATGCTCGCCTATTCGAGCATTGCCCATGCGGGGTATGCCCTTGTCGGAGTCGTTGCGGCTTATGGGGAAAAAGAACTGGGGTTAAGCAGTGTGCTTTATTACCTCTTTTCATACACGTTTATGAACCTAGGGGCATTTGGAGTTTTGTCCTATCTCTCAAAGAACGGAAAGGAATGTGAGACCCTCGACGACATATCGGGGCTTTGGGAAAAAAAGCCACTTACTGCCGTCGCCTTAGGCATATTCATGTTCTCTCTTGCAGGCGTTCCGCCCACAATAGGATTCTTTGCAAAATACCGCGTATTTTTATCAGGCGTAAAGGCCGAGTTCTACTGGCTCGTCGTGATAGGGGTTTTAAACAGCGTCCTTTCGGCTTATTACTACCTGCGCGTCCTTGTCTATGCATATATGAGAGAGGGAAAAGTCGAGTTTCCTTCACCCCAGCCGGCTTCCGCTGTTGCCCTCACTATTCTCACAATAGGGACTCTAATTTTAGGAGTCTTCCCCCTCTACTCATGGGAGTTTGCCATAAAAGCCGCAGGCTCGTTTCTCCTGGCTTTAGCAAAGTAACTCTAAATCTAATTAATAAATTTTAAAGACTCATCAAAAATACGATAGTAAAATCTTTAGGAAGGTTTCTTCATTTGTGCTAGTTGAGCTCTTAGTAGTTCTTTTAATCTTTTTCTAATCTCAGGTGTGACAAAGCTTTTTTCTTTGAGTTTTCCCGTAAGCTCAAGCATCTTTCTATAGGTTCTTACAAATGCCTGACACTCAGGGCATTCATAAAGATGGATCTCCAATGCCTCGAGCGTCTTATAGTCAAGCTCCGCTTCAATGTATCCTATTATATTTTCAACGACATCCTTACATATAGCCATCGTCTTTTATTTACCCCATTCATACATAAAAGTAGTCTGAAAGCTTATCCCTCAAAAAAAGCCTTGCCCTGTGAAGCCTGGATTTAACGGCAGGAACCGAAAGCCCTAATATCTCTGCGGTCTCCTCACTTGAAAGCCCTTCAATATCTCTCAGATGAAAAACAACCCTATAAGATTCCGAAAGTTCACCTACTGCTGCTTCTATTTTCTCTATCGCCTCTTTGTTAAAAAGCGCTTCATCGGGTCTATTAGTCCAATCCCTGGATATTATTTTGTCAGACAGCGATCCTTTCTCATCATAAGGAGCGTAATCCTCAAGGCTCATATCGCTCTCATATTTTTTGTCGGCTCTCAGGTTCATGTAGCTTGCATTCATCGTAACCCTATAGAGCCAGCTTGAGAATTTTGACTCTCCCCGGAATGTGTCAACCTTTTTTACAAGGGTAAGAAATACCTCCTGAAGAATCTCTTCGGCGCTGTGATGATCGCGCGTGATTCTAAATGCCAATCCGTAAATTTTATTCTCATAACGGTTGACAATCTCTTCAAACGCATTTTCGTCGTTTGTGTCGGTGAAAAGCCCAATGAGTTTTTCGTCCGGTATGGCAGCTGTTTTAACGGGAGTGTTCTCTCTTTCCCCGATAATGTCCTCAACAGGTTTTCTTATAGATCCAGTCTCTTTCACGTTTTCTCCAGATTTAAGCCCCTAAAGGGTTTAGGTTAATTAAACCACAAAAAGGTGTCAAGAATTTCTCTTTCTTATTCCTA
The DNA here is from genome assembly GCA_050259195.1 of Ignavibacteriales bacterium. Taxonomy (GTDB): domain Bacteria; phylum Desulfobacterota_D; class UBA1144; order Nemesobacterales; family CSP1-2; genus PSLL01. The sequence goes on along the minus strand of JBLNAE010000290.1, from coordinate 7,604 downwards.
TTCGTCCCCCGACACCATTCCTAATTTATTAGATTATTATTTTAGACTATTTTCTATACACCGTAATGGAGATGCAATTTCTGTGATAAACTAAAGAATTAGATGAAAACCTCCGCAAATAAAATTAGCTACATTGACTTTCAAAAAAATCTCTCAAAAGGAGAAGTCAGTTCGGTCTACGCATTTACGGGCAACCAAACCTACTTAATAGATGGAGTCGTATCAGAGTTAAAAAGAATTGTCCTCGGGAAGTCAGTGGATTTTAATTTTTCCCTTTTTTATGGCGAATCCGCTTTAGTCAAAGAGATAATTGATACCGCCAAAACGTATCCTATGCTCTCCCGGATGAGATTGATCGTAGTAAAAAACGTTGAAAAGCTTCCCGATGGTGAATTCGAATTACTGGAGTCATATTTTCTCTCTCCTTCTCCATTTACTTGTCTTGTTTTAATATTTAGCCTTCTTGATAATGCCCGGCTGAAAGCCTTGGAGAAGAAGAAAGTTGTTTTTGTCCATTTTGACGTAAAGGATCCGTCTCAGATAATCAAACAGGAAACCAAAAAACTCGGATGTGATATCACAAAAGAAGCGGCGCAAACCCTTATCTCTCTTGTCGGAGACAATATGCAAGAGATACACGCAGAACTTCAAAAGCTCGCCCTCTTTGCAGGCGAGGGAAAAACCATTGAAGTTGAAGACGTAGAAAAACTTACCCAGAAGGCGCAATTTGAAGATGTTTTTGGACTTATAAACGCCATGGCGGCGAAGGATAAAAAGAAAGCGCTAAGAGTCCTCCTGGAACTCGAAATAGCAGATGAGGAACCCCTCGTCATTTTGAACAAAATAGGCTGGAGATTCAGATTAATCTGGAGGGCGAAAGAGCTAATTGATAAAAATGCTCCGCGGGATACAATCTTAAAAGAACTCAAGGTCTCTCAGGGTGCTCTTTACTACATCGGACAGCAGGCAAAGAACTTCTCTTATGAGGAGATTAAACGGATAATCGCCATCCTTTATGAAGGAGATAGAATGTTAAAGACGGTATACATTCCAAAAAATGTAGCTCTCACAAAGCTGGTTTTAGAACTCTGTGGCTAGTCGAAATTTGAAAAGGGACTTCACGCGGCAGGCTGCGTTGCCTGTTTTGATAAATCATGCACCTTCTTTGAAAGTCTTGCGACGTTTCTGGAGACAGTTCTCTTATTAATCACTCCCTTCGATGCAGCTTTACTAAGCGCCGATACCGTTGACTTCAAAGCTTCTTGAGACTTTGCCAAGTCCTTAGCCTCTATGGCAGTGTTTAATTCCTTTATAATAGTTTTGAGAACAGAGCGTATATGCACGTTTCTCGCCCTTCTCTTTAAACTCTGACGATGTTTTTTTACACCGGAACGAATTCTTTTAGCCATAATCTACTCCTTGATTGTTTTAAGTCCAGCAAATAGTTTGCTGGCAATGGAAGATTTGTCAACAGTAGTGGCATTTCCTAATTATGGTGCATACTGCTCCTTCATTCCCACATCGAATTATGATATAGTTTAGTTTCAGAACTGGAGGTCAACTATGAAATTCTTTCTTGATACTGCTAACCTCGATGAAATAAGAGACGCCGCAAGTCTTGGGGTTTTAGATGGAGTTACGACAAACCCTACGCTCGTATCAAAAGAGGGAGGGCAGAAGGGGTTCAAGGAACTCATAAGAGAGATATGCGAGATAGTGAAGGGTCCTGTAAGCGCGGAGGTTATAAATACTGATGTAGAGAGAATGCTTGAGGAAGCAAGAGAACTCGCCCAAATCCATCATCACGTGGTGGTGAAAATGCCTCTTACAGAAGACGGTATCAGAGCGACAAAGAAGGTGTCAGAGGAAGGAATCAAAGTTAACATCACCTTAGTCTTTTCGCCCTCGCAGGCACTCGTTGCCGCAAAGGCCGGAGCCGCATACGTAAGCCCGTTTATCGGAAGGCTTGATGACGTTTCAAACGTTGGAATGGACATAGTAAGAGACATCGTCGGGATTTATAAAAACTATGGCTATTCTACAGAGGTTCTCGTTGCAAGTGTCCGCCATCCAATTCACGTAGTAGAAGCTGCAAGGGTTGGAGCCGACATTGCCACAATGCCTTACAAGGTGTTTAAGCAACTTGTAAAACATCCATTAACGGACATCGGACTTGAAAGGTTCTTAGCGGATTGGGGAAAGAAGTAACGCCAACTCAAGAGTAGAGGCATGTTGCAATTTGCGCAACTAATCATAAACTCCTGCCATCAGAAATTCCTTATTCCCGTCCGCGCCAAGTATCGGAGAAGGAATAACACCCAGGATTTTGAAATTTAATTCTTGGAGAAAACGAGCGATTTTACCGGTTACTTCTTTGTGCTTGCTTTCATCTCTTACAATTCCACCCCTCCCAACCTCACCCTTTCCCACCTCGAACTGGGGTTTTATTAAGGCGATAAGAACCCCGCCCGGTTTAAGTATTTGTGATAGGGGTGGAATAATTTTCGTGAGAGAAATAAAAGAAACATCAATCGTAGAAACATCCACCAACTCGCCAATGTCTTCGGGCTTTAAATATCTTGCGTTAACCCTTTCCATAATTATCACCCTTGGATCCTGTCTGAGTTTCCAATCTAACTGCCCGTATCCAACATCAACCGCATAGACCTTTTTCGCTCCGTGTTTAAGAATACAGTCCGTAAACCCGCCTGTAGAGGCTCCAACATCCAATGCGACTTTATCACGTACGTCAATGCTCAATTCTCTAAGAGCCGATTCGAGTTTAATTCCCCCCCGTCCTACGTATTTTAGAGAAGAGTCCTTGAGTTCTACCTTTGAATTTTCCTCTACTAAGGTTCCTGCCTTATCCACTCGTGCACCGTCAACGAACACAACCCCGGACATGATAAGGGAACGCGCACGTGCTCTAGTAGGAACGAGAGCCTTCTTTACGAGGAGCGTGTCAATTCTTTCTTTAATATTTCCTTCCCCCCAGATAAAGAGCCAGTTCCCTAAGGGGATCGGCCTTCTCGTCAAAGTCTTTTAAAGAGAGGACCGCTTTTTTACTAAGCTCAATTGCCACTTCTTTAGCCCTCTCAACTCCAATTATGCCGGGATAAGTCGCCTTCTTTTTGCGGGCATCGGCCCCCCTATCCTTTCCTACTTCAACTCCTCCCTCAATGTCAAGAACGTCGTCTGTGATCTGAAAGGCAAGCCCAAATGCCCTTGCGTAGCGCTTTAGGTAATAAATTTCATTCTCACTTGCCCCACCTATCCTTCCGCCAGACGTAATTGACACCTCAATTAAAGCCCCCGTCTTTAAAGAATCCATTCTCTCAATGACATCAAGCGTCACTTCTTTTCCCTCAAGGGCAAGGTCAAAAGCCTGACCGCCTACCATTCCTTGAGACCCTGCGGCCATTGAAATGTTCTGTATAATCTCAACGATTACAGAAGGAGCAATACCGCTTGAGGTGCCGTGGCTCGCAATTACGGAAAATGCATCCGTAAGAAGAGCATCTCCGGCAAGAATAGCAGTCGCCTCCCCAAAAACGCTGTGATTCGTTGGTATGCCGCGCCTCAGGAGATCATCATCCATTGAAGGTAGGTCATCATGGATTAGTGAGTATGTATGGATCATCTCAATCGCGCACGCTATGGGAAGCATCCTCTCAATCGTTCCTCCAACGGCTTCGGATGCGGCTATACAGAGAATGGGTCTTAACTTTTTGCCACCAGCAAGAATACTGTAGCGCATAGCCTCCTCCAGCCTGCTCATGGGCTCAGCGGAATTTGGAAGAAGCTCAATTAGCTTCCTATCCACCATTCCTTTCCTTATGGAAAGATAGAGTTCTATATCGGTTTTCATTAAGCTACTCTTCTAAATTGAACTCCTTCTTTAAAATCTCTCCGTTCGCGCCTTCTACAAGAATCTCTACTTTCTTTTGAACCTCGCCGAGCTTCTTGTGGCAGAGGGCTAAAAGCTCAACTCCCCTTTCAAAAACGATAAGTGATTCTTCGAGAGAGAGATTTCCCCCTTCTAATTTTTCGATAATAACCTTAATCTCACCGAGGGCATCCTCAAATGACTCCATACATATCTATTTTAGCTTCGAGATTAGAAACACACAAGGAGAGAAAGTGATTGTATGGATGACCCGGCAGGTCGCCCATACAATCACTCACGGCAAAATCGCAAATACCCTTGCGGGAAAACCAGAGCCTCCCTTTGGCTTTGGAAAGCTCACAACCACTAATGCCCCCGCTTCTGGAACCTGATCGAGATTGGCGAGAAGTTCAATCTGATAGTGATTTGTAGAAAGCACGTAGTTCTCAAGAGAATAGTCGTCTTTAGTCGTAGCGACGCCGGGGTCAGTATCCGCAGTCTCATGTCCCGTGGCGGTAACCTTCTTTTCTTCAAAGAGGTATTTGAGCACATCCATACTCCATCCAGGGTAGTGAGCGACTCCGTTCCTATCCTTGTTTTGCATCCTATCTTGATCGGGCCATCTCTTTGACCAGTCCGTTCTCATTGCTACAAACGAGCCTTCGGGAATGGAGCCATACTTTTTCTCCCACCCCCTTACGTCTTCCATAGTGATTTGATAATCGGGGTTCTTTTCAGCCTTCCCATGAACATCAAGGATGATAAGAGGCATTATCATCTCCTTCGGATCAATCTCATCAACGGTTCTCGAACCCTTAATGAAGTGAGCCGGCGGATCAACGTGGGTTCCCCACTGACCTACGTGCTCAAAAGACTCAGCAAAAAAGCCGGAACCCAATTTGCCCTTCCCCGACTCATACCAGAAAAGCGTCTCTCTTTTTTCATTGGGAAATCCCTTCCAGTGCGGTATCCCAGGATAAAAGGCATGTGTCAGGTCTACAAACTTCTTTGGCTTTATGTGTTCATTATAAACTTCCCAAAGCGTAAATCTGTCCTTGCTCTCAACTTTAAATGCAATCAGCATAAGCGCCGATGCAAAGATGAGGAAATAAATTTTTCTAAACATGGCCATTAGCCTCCCTTAAATTCTTCTGGTTTTACACTCATCATGTCATTATTATTATAAAGCGTGAGTTCTACATAAGAGAATAGTTGTAGAGGACAAAGATTATGCCTTTTACCGCAGCGCCACATCACGATGTCCTTGTCTTAGTTATTCGGATTGCCGTGCTTCTCTTTACTGCCAGAGCACTTGGCGAGGTGGCTCAACGATTAGGACAGCCCTCTGTGGTCGGAGAGATTTTGGCAGGCATCGTGCTCGGTCCATCGCTTCTTAGCGGTTTTGTTCCCGCTATCAACGGGTGGTTGGTGCCTCAGACAAAAGTGCAGGGCTATCTAATTGAAGTGGTTAGTTTAATCGGCGCGATGTTTCTACTACTCATTACTGGTCTTGAAACCGATCTGACTCTCATCCGTCGGCACGCCAGAACTGCAATTGGAACCGCGGCTGGCGGTCTTGTAATTCCCTTTGCAACTGGCTTTCTGCTGGGTTTGCACTTGCCAGATTATTTACTTGTGGATACAGGGCGACGGCTTGTGTTTGCCCTCTTCATCGCAGCATCTATGTCCATTTCAGCCATTCCGGTTATAGCCAAAGTTTTGATGGACCTTAACTTGATGAGGCGTGACATCGGACAGACCATCATTGCATCGGGAATGTGTGATGATACCTCCGCCTGGATTATACTCTCGATTATAGTGGGTCTGGCCAGTGGCGAAGCTGTTACCGTGAGTAGTGTTTTGCGAGCAGCAGGTAGTGTGCTCGTTTTCATGGCTTTGAGCTTCACCGTAGGCCGGTGGCTGGTTAAAAGAGCCCTCGACTTCGTTCAAGATGAGGTCATAGGTCAAGAAAGACTCCTGACACTCGTGATTGTCATGACATTTGCCTGGGGAGCAATTACTCAGGCGCTCAAGTTAGAGGCGGTGCTTGGCGCCTTCGTTATGGGAATTTTGTTCGGGCAAATGCCCAGGTTGCCCGATTCCGTACATCACAAGCTGCGGAGTATCGCACTCGGCATTTTTGCGCCCATATTTTTTGCGGTTGCCGGCCTCAAGGTAAATGTTATAAGCTTGCTTAAACCGACGCTTATAGCCATTGCCCTCTTGGTCATTTTCATAGCCACTGCCGGAAAGGTTGTGGGCACTTATCTCGGCGCGCGTTTAATTGGAGGCCGAGACCACTGGACGGCACTTAGTTTTGGAGCAGGGCTTAATGCACGGGGCGCAATGGAGATCATTATTGCCACAATCGGCCTTTCGCTCGGCATACTCGGCCAGGATATGTTCTCAATTATCGTACTAATGGCAATGACCACATCGCTCATGGCCCCGCCTGCTCTGCGCTGGGTTCTTAAGCATGTCGAGCCTGAAGAGCAGGAACTCGAGCGCCTGCGCCAGGAAGAACTTGCTAAAAGAAGTCTCGTTGCAAATATTCACCGGGTTCTCTTGCCATTAAGACGGCGTAAAGATGGCACCAGCCCCATTCAAACCATTGAATCCCGCATCCTGGAGAAAATGGGAGCCAAAACTGACCTCTCTTTAACCCTGCTCAATATCACTGAGTCTGACAATAAGGCTGAAGGCGCCGAGTTTCTGGACACACTAGGCCTGTTATTCCCCCAGAAGGAGTTGATTAAAAAGGTCGTAGAGAGTTCTGCTCCGGTTAATGCCATTCTGGATGAAGCACAAAAGGATTACGACCTTCTGGTCTTAGGAGCCTCAGGGAAAAACAGAGGCTCAAACATTCTATTTACTCCGCTTGTAGATTATCTCGTCAGATCGTCTCCCTGCACTACTATGGTGGTACAGAGTAAACGTTTGCAAGAGACATGGTTGCCAAGGCGCATTTTAGTACCAACTAACGGTACGGTTGCAGCCAAGCACGCTGCCGAAATTGGTTTTTCGCTTGTCTCATCCAGTGAGGAAGAGGTAATTATTCTCAATGTGGTAGAGCAGGACAGAGGCAGTCGATATTATCAGGCACCGGATGAGACTCTTGAGCGTCAGCTTGGCATTGCTCATCAGATTGTTGAGGAGCTTCGCCAACTGGGTGAGTCACTGGGTGTACTTACGGCAACCGCCGTGCGCGTTGGCCTCGATCCCGAAACTGTCATTCTGGATGTCTCAAATAAAGAGAGGGTTGATTTAATTATCCTAGGAACAGGCCTTAGGCCCGGTTCAGACAGGCTCTTTTTGGGACCAAGGGTCGAGCGCATTCTGGAGAATGCCCTATGTCCTGTGATTGTGATTAATTCCTCTTAGAATGCCTACTCCACCTACCAACTAAATTGAAATGCAACAGTTCTTCCTAGAAGGGTATGCCAGGCAACTTCACCGTTTGGAATAAAAACTCTTGCCGGATTCGCTACATAGCTAAGTGCCCTTATGAACTGATTATCATTCTCTGCCAATAAGTTTGAAGTCTCTTCAAGAACTATACCTAGAGGAACTCCAAGACCTGGGGTAAGAATTAAATCTGTCAGTGAAGGTGGCTGCATCCAACCCTCAACCGTGTACTCATAGAGTGCACTAATCCCAAAAGATGCAAGGCTTGAAGCAGCCCTGTCATACCCCTTTGCCCTATAGTAAAGATAAGTCC
>JBLNAE010000289.1:0-3341 GCA_050259195.1 Ignavibacteriales bacterium | reverse complement strand
TAAGGGGTTTAACGATGGATTTCTTTCAACTCACTAGAGAAAATCATATGAAAAACCTAACTTAAAAGGTGGACCGGTTTTCGGGGGCTTGACATGAAGTCTATGTCTCATGATCCAGGTTCTGATCCTGTTCTCGAAGCGTTTGAAATCCTACATACCCCCGTATTGCCTGAAGTCTTTGATACCCCAGAGCCTAACCTTACATCGTATGAAATGAGAAAATCCTAAGTTGTTCATATTACTGAATAATTTAATAAGACTCAAACGAATAGATGCGTAACTCGAGTTTCAAACGTCTTGTATAGTAGATGCTCGAAAATTCTAAAGGAGGCTGTATGAAAGAAGAAACAGGTGATTATGAGAATGAGCCTAGGGGGCTCCTGGACGGAAAAACCCTCGTGGAGCTGGAGGCTATATCAGTAGAGATCCCCCCAACGCTTTTATGAGCTTGCGACTGAACGGGAGGATGAGTTAAATGATACGAGAGAAGACGATGAAGGTAAGAGACATACTTGGCAAAATAAAAGAAGTTCCATAAGGGATGGTTCCTCAATTTGAGCGTCCCCTTGCCATATTTTTAAAGAAATCTCCACTATTATGTTTCCGTTGGAATATATAATGCATAATGGCAAAGGTAGAATTGCTTAACGAAACACTGCTAATTTAGACCGAGAAAAGGTTTTTTGGTAATAAAAGTATATAGAAGATAAAATTAGGAGGATTGAAGCCATGAAGCCCATGTATAAGAAGGAATTTAAGAAACTTTTAAGTATTTATTCTGGTCTAGACCATACAAAGCCCGAACTAACACCCTTGCCCAATGGGTGCCCTTGCAATCCCCTATGGCCAATTGTCTCTATGAGGTAACACTGATGTTACCACGTTAATTCTCTACCTATCCCAAGCAGAACCCTGCGCGTCAAAACCTCAATGCGCCCATCAACAGTCAATAGAACCTCATTAGCCGTTTCCCCGTATTCTATCCATTTCCTATCCCCTGCATAACCCAGGCCTGAATCAAAAAGGGAGCGCTGAATGTAACCCGTTGCTTCGTTATTCAACTCCACAAAAAGTAGGTCTAGCCTATGAGATTTCATCCGATTACCCACGGATAGATCATATAATTTTTGCAGGATCATACTGGCTATAGTCTTAACCTCATTATCCGCATTCATCCAAATTCTCTTTGGTTTTTATCGGCCCCCTAACTCCGGTCTTAGCCAATAGTCTATCTAAGACCTCCCACGCTCAAAGAAGACGAGGGCGCTACCAAGCCACTTTTTCTCGCCCTCGTCTTCCGAACGGCTATTTAGATTTTGTGCAAGATATATGCCAGTTAAATATCTTTTATTTTCAGGGGTTGGATTTTAAAATAGTTGTAAGATGTCTTATATTCTGACGGTAAGTTTAGGTATTAGCCGGGGTACAATATTCGGCCAGATGTTCTGGCTTACACTTTCAGTTGTAACAGGTCTTTACCGATCTTATAACTAAGCTATTTGCTCTTATTGGGTTATCCTTTGTTGAAAAATTCTTTTTATGTCATGGCTTCGACTTGAGAACTTTATTCCCATTGTAGGAAGGATCCCTGGTAAAACAGGGGATACCCAAGCAACGGTGCCCTCGAGTTTGATAATATCGCTCATACCACTCTCTCCAAGATCAGAATCACTCATATGGATCTGGATTGAAATTTTGTACCGGGGAGGAAACATTCTATGGGCTTTAATACCAACTCCGTCCTCAGAAAGGTTAAATGTATAGCCTCCCAAAGCTTGATTGGACAATCCAAATTTAACCCTTTTTCTAAATGGAATCCTTCTCGATATTCTTCGATTTGCCATTACAAATAAGTATCAGTTTGCTGCTATAAGAATCAATTGGACTGTGGTTAGATATTTTCAGTGAACAAGCGTAGCTTATTACAATATGCTAATACTTTAGTTCTAAGCTATAGCAAGACAGATGTTAGCTTAGGAGCTAAAGTAAATTGAAGTCTTATATCAGGATCGGCCTACAGGAATAGAACTCTATAAGAAACTAAACTTTACTATCTTCATAAATTAATCCAAAGTCCAATTGACCCTCATTGCTAAAGTGATTTTAATTGATGGTACATAACGCGCCCGTAGCTTAATTGTATAAGGGTTATTGAGATGTGAGTTTTATTGACAGGATTATTTGAGCGTATTAATAATTATCAATAGATAGTTTGTTTCAATCAAAGGTAAAGCTCATAAAAGATGGGATACAAGAGACACAACAGCTACGATTGAGTCTTAAAAATTCAATGAAGAACTGAAAATGAAGATGACAGAACACAAGCAGCCGGAGGAGAAAATACATGAGCAAGCTGAACTGCTCAACAAAGTACAAGACGCAATTCTTGTAAGGGACTTTGACGATCGCATTCTCTTTTGCAACGAAGGAGCTCTACGTTTGTACGGTTTGTGCGGTTTAGTAAATGAACCAGAAGAGCTCATCGGCAAAACAGCCGGTGAAGTCTTATATAAACAGGATTCTTCTCAGCTTGAGGAAGCTAAAAGGATCACGTTAGAGAAAGGTGAGTGGAATGGTGAATTGTTTCAGATAACTCGAGATGGCAAAGAATTGATTGTAGAAAGCCGATGGTCCCTTATACGGGACAATAAGGGTAAACCAAAATCAATACTTGCTATCAACACTGATGTCACAAATAAGAAGAGACTCGAACCACAACTTCTCAGGGCACAGAGGATTGAAAGTATTGGGACACTTGCGGGAGGTATCGCACACGACCTGAACAATATGCTCCATCCTATAATAATGTCACTTCAATGGTTGCAACAAAGATTCACAGATGAACAGAGCCAGAGGGTGCTCAATGCACTTGAGGCAAGCGCACAAAGGGGAGCCGATTTGGTAAAACAGGTACTCTCATTTGCAAGGGGACTTGATGGTGAACACATACCTATTCGAGCAAAACGCCTTATTAGTGAAATTGAGAAGATCCTGCAACAGACATTTCCCAAATCAATAGAGATTAGCACTGATATATCCGAGGATCTATGGGTTATCTCCGGGGATCCCACACAACTGCATCAGGTTCTAATGAATCTGTGTGTCAATGCTCGTGATGCTATGCCAAGTAGCGGTAGATTGAGTATATCCGCTAAGAATATAATCATTGATGAGAACTATGCACGAATGAATATTGATGCTAAGGTTGGTCCGTACATTATCATTACAGTATCAGATACTGGAGTGGGGATTCCTCCTAAGGTAATGGACAGGATATTTGAGCCTTTCTTTACGACAAAAGAGTCTGGAAAAGGGACAGGATTAGGTCTGTCAACGGCATT
>JBLNAE010000288.1:0-6295 GCA_050259195.1 Ignavibacteriales bacterium | reverse complement strand
AGCGACAGCTTATTAATCAGAAATGGGAAAAACAGGGAAGGGATGCAAAAGAGGTTGCTGCACTGACAGAGGATCCAAATCAATACTCAGATTCGTTTTTCGTACCCAAGAGAGCACGTTGGGAAAATATACTGCAGTTGCACGATAATGTCGGCGATGAATTAAATAAGGCATTAGCTGCCTTAGAAGAACACAACGAGGAGCTTTCCGGGGTTTTGGGTCACATCAACTTTTTAGCCCAAATAAATAACAGACGCAAAGTAAAGGATAACCAACTTGTTGATCTTATTCACCATTTCAATCAATACCGATTAACGAATGAAGATTTTGAATTTCCGGATCTGCTTGGAGCAGCCTACGAATACCTCATCAAGGATTTTGCTGACAGCGCCGGGAAGAAGGGCGGCGAATTCTATACGCCGTATAGTGCGCCTCTTGGTTCATCTCATAAAACCCCAGGCCGGAATGCTCGTCTACGACCCCACATGCGGCTCTGGCGGTATGCTTATCCAATCAAAACAATACTTAGAAGAAACCGGCCAGGATGCCCGAAATATCGCTCTCTATGGACAGGACAACAACGGGACCGTTTGGGCGATCTGCAAGATGAACATGTTCTTGCACAATATTAGCGATGCTCATATAGAGCTGGAAGACACCTTGCAGGATCCACAATTTACTGAGGGTGGGTATATCAAGAAGTTTGACCGAGTAATTGCCAATCCGCCTTTTTCACAAAACTATTCCAGAGACACCATGAAATACCCGGAACGGTTTCGTTACGGGTTTGCTCCGGACACAGGAAAAAAAGCGGATCTAATGTTTGTTCAGCACATGATAGCATCTCTGAAGGAAAAGGGGATGATGGCGACTATAATGCCGCACGGCGTTATGTTCCGTGGTGGAGCAGAGAAAGTAATTCGTGAAGGTATAGTTCGTGACGGGATTATTGAGGCAATAATCGGTTTACCCCAACATCTTTTCTATGGCACCGGCATACCAGCCTGCGTATTAGTGATTAATAAAAACAAACCTCGTGAGCTGAAAAATAAGATTCTATTCATTAACGCCGATGCTGAATACGGAGAAGGGCGCAACCAGAATTACCTACGGCCAGAAGATATAGAAAAAATCGTTCACGTTTTTGATCACAAACTGGAATCCCCAAAGTACTCCCGGCTTGTGGACCTTTCAGAAATTGAGGCGAATGACTTTAACTTGAATATTCGCCGATATGTAGATAACTCTCCTGACCCTGAGATTGAGGACGTAAAGGCTCATCTTTCCGGAGGCATTCCCAATCGTGAAATCGAGCTTTACAAAGACCAACTAGCAAAGTATGGAATATCCAAAGATGACTTATTAGAGAAACAGAGCGACGATTACTCGCGATTCAAGGAAGATATAACAGAGAAAAGTGTCATCCGCACGCGCATTGAGTCGCATCCAAAAGTAAATGAAATAAACAGACGAATACATTCCGCTCTCTCGGAGTGGTGGAAGGCGGCGCAATCGGAAATTCAGAACTTTCCGCAACACAATAATGTTGCCGATTTTAGACGCGAACAGATTAACCTCTTTAAAAAAGTATTTGCCGAGCTTAGCACCTTGGACTACTTTCAGCAGGCAGGAGTTTTCGTAAATTGGTGGGAAGAGGTTAAGTATGATTTAAAGACGATTGTATCGGCGGGCTGGAGTCCTTCACTCATTCCAGACAGCTATATTAAGCAATCGTTTTATAACGCTGAAATAGCTAAATTGGAAGAATTAGAGGCAGCTATCGCAGAAGCCGAGGGAGAGCTAGCCGAACTAGTGGAAAGCATAGAAATTGATGAATCAGATGAGGGAGAAGAAAAATCAGCCAAAGATTGTAAAGAGTATCTAAAGACTCAAATTCTTAACTTGCTACAATTCCCAGCGTCAGAAAAATGGAACTTAAGAAAAGTAACCAAACTCATGGAGGACACAAACCTTTTAGGAGGCCAACCTTCGCCAACTACTCAAAACGAGTTGCAAGATAGTTGGAAGAGTTTAAACGAAATTGAAAAACAAGAGGATAAACTCAAGGCAGCAAAAAAGACACTCAAGGAAGCAGAAGCTGATCTTGAGCAGAAGGTGGAAGCCAAAAAAGCAACCTTCAGTGAAGAAGAAGCGAAAAATCTTATTCTCGCCAAGCTTTATGACAGGATTCGTTCTGAGATGGAACGCTATCTTGCGGCTGAGTTGAAGAAGGCCGTCGCTACTTTTGAGAAGCTATGGGATAAGTATAAAAAGCCATTAGGTGAGATAAAACAAGACCGAGACGGAGCCACTATCAAGCTAGATGGATTTCTCAAAGGATTGAATTACCTTTAAGAAAAGTAATATGACACCTCAAGACATTAAAATACCAAACGGATGGCTAGTTAAGAGCATTGGACAACTTTTTGATCATATCTATAGGTATCCAACCTACTACAATATAGAGTATGTTGAATCAGGTATTCCCGAGATAAGGGGGGAGTTGTTACTAGAAGATGGTGGAATCAATAAGGATAAAAACGTTTTTAGGTTTATCTCACTTAAGACATCAATGAGATTCAGTAAAACGATCTTAAAAGAAGGTGACTTTGTCATATCAGTTAGAGGAACTATGGGTAAAGTGGGATATATTGATAAAGACCTCGAAGGTTCAAATATAACGGCAAATCTTATCCGCATGTCTCCAAATCGGATACTGGTAAACCCTCTATTTATAAAACAAGTATTCGTTTCCGAATACTTTCAAGGTCAGCTCGGACTCATTTCTTCACAAACAACGATCAAAACAATCAAAGTTCCCGAGTTAAAATCCATTTTAATAAAGGTTCCTCCTCCCCCTGAACAATCCAAAATCACCGCAATTCTTTCCACTGTGGATAAGGCAATTGAAAAGACTGATGAACTCATTTCTAAATACAAGCGCATTAAGCAAGGGCTGATGCAGGACTTATTTCGCTATGGAATCGATGAAAACGGTCAAATCCGCAGCGAAAAAACACATAAGTTTAAGGATTCACCATTTGGACGAATTCCGGAGGAGTGGAAAGTTAAAAGATTTTCTGAATTAAATATTGAAGTAATTGACGGAGATCGTGGCGAGAACTATCCAACAGAAAAAGAGTTGCTGGGCGATGGTTATTGTGTTTTTCTAAATAACAAAAATATTGAAAATGGAAAATTTATTTTTGATACAACACAGTTTATTAGCGAGGAGAAGGACAAAAAATTAAGAAAGGGAAAGCTGTTTCCTGAAGATATTGTGATAACAACCAGGGGAACGGTTGGAAACATCTCTTATTTTGATAAAGCTACGAAGTTTAAAATCATCCGTATAAACTCCGGAATGATCATTATCCGAAATTATCAAACCAACTTTATGCCAATATTCTTTTTGAATTTATGGAACTATATTTTTGAAAAACAATATTCCTTGTTCCAGTCTGGCTCGGCCCAACCACAGTTACCAATTAGAATTCTCAATTATTTTCACTTTATCAAACCAGAAGTGCCAGAACAGTCCCGGATTGCTTATATACTTTCTCAAGCCAATGAAACTATTGAAAAAGAGGTGAAATATAAGCGGAAACTCATCTCTCTTAAACGAGGGTTAATGGAAGATCTTCTTTCTGGTAAATTGCGGGTCAATTACTTGATCAATAAATAATATGTCATTAAATCAAAGAATTGTATTAAATGAGAAAGAATATGTTGAAGAACCTCTCCTTCGGCAATTGGAGCGGCTTGACTGGCAAATTCTTCGCGCAGGCGAAGAAGGCAAGGGCGATCCTGCTGTTACGCACCGTGAAAGTTTTGGAGAGGTGATTATTGAAAAGAAACTGCGCGAGTCATTGCAGAAAATAAATCCATGGCTAAGCGAAGAACAGATCGCGCCCATTGTGCGAGAGCTTACGGTTCCCGGTATTACAGGTGGGCTAATAGAAAATAACCGTTACATTTTAGAGAAAATTTTAGAGAGTACGTCCGCCGAGAACCGGAAAACTGGCCGCCCAGAAACCGTGCGCTTCATAGACTTTCAAAACCCCGATGACAACGATTTTCTTGCCATATCACAATTCAAAGTAAATATCCCGGGAACAGAGAACCATTTCATCCCTGACATTGTTTTGTTTATAAACGGGTTGCCGCTGGTAGTGATTGAATGCAAGTCTGCCTACCTGCCGGATCCAATCGGCGAAGCGGTTGAGCAGCTCATGCGATACATGAACCGCCGCCGTGATGAAAAAGAAGGCAATGAAAAGCTTTTTTGGTACAACCAGCTGATAGTGGCAACCAGCAGACAGATTTGCCGATATACCTCGATTACCGGCGAATTCGAGCATTTTGTTGAGTGGAAAGATCCATACCCATTTGCCTTAAGCGATATTGAAACCGAAGGCAGCGAGTCAGTCACGAGCCAGCAGGTATTTGTTCAGGGAGTGCTCTCTAGGAAAAATCTTCTGGACATCGTGCAGTCGTTTATCCTCTTCCAAACTGGGCCAAAAGGAAACATTATTAAAATAAGCCCTCGGTACCAACAGTATCGCACGGTTCAGAAAATCATTGAGCGCATGGAATCAGAGTTATCCACTCAAGAGAAGAGTGGAACGATTTGGCACACCCAAGGATCCGGCAAGTCACTCACGATGATGATGGCGGTACGCAAGATGTACCATGTCGGAAGGCTTCAGGGATATAAAGTCGTTTTTATTACCGACCGGAAAGACCTTCAAGAGCAGCTCAAAGATACTGCCAAGTCCATTGGATATACCGTGAATGTAGCAAAAAAAATCACAAAGGCACAACAGTATCTGATGAACAATACTCCTGACATTGTAATGGTGATGATTCATAAGTTTGATGATGACCGCATCGGTGCGTATGACCCGTCTTTATTCAAGTTCCGCAATGAGTCAGAGAAAATTCTCGTAATGATAGATGAGGCCCATCGCACACAGTACGGGATGCTTGGCGCTAATTTGCAAAATTCACTGCCTAATGCCGTGAAGCTTGCCTTTACCGGAACCCCAATTGACAGGACTATTTGGACATTCGGTGATTACATTGATAAGTATTCAATCCGACAAGCGGTTGAAGACGGGGTTACTGTAGAAATTATCTATGAAGGGAAGGCGCATAAAGCTTATGTGAGCAATCCTAATGAAATGGATAAGCGTTTCATGGATGTATTCCCCGAAGCCAGAGAAAGCGAAGATGCCAAAGCGCAGATACGGCGACGGGAGTGGAAGGCATATCTAGAGGCAGCTGAGACCATTAAATCGAAGGCTGAGGATATGCTCAAGCATTATTTAACCCATATCTTCCCGAACGGATTTAAGGCGCAGGTGGTAGCAGTGTCGCGCGAAGCCACAATCCGATATAAACACGCCTTTGATGAACTTCTTTCAAATAAGGAGTGGATGGACAACTTTCTCCGGTCGCTTCCAGAGAATTTGGGAAATAAAATTGACCTAGATCGCCTGTCACGCCTAAAAGCAGAGGTTGTGATCTCTGGTAGTGAAAACGATAGGCCGGAGATGCGTGAATTTACCAACGAGCAAAAACACAAGAATATTATTGCTGGGTTCAAGCTGCCCTTCGGAAAAACTAACGAAAACAATGTAAATGGCGATATCGGAATAATTATAGTTCAAAGCATGCTTTTGACAGGTTTTGACGCTCCAATTGAGCAGGTAATGTATCTCGATGACCTAATCCGTGAGCACAACCTCTTACAGGCGATTGCCCGGGTTAACCGTGTGGAAAAGAACAAATTCGCCGGCTATATCATTGATTATGTAGGCGTCACGAAACACCTGAGAGAGGCACTTTCTAACTTTGCAGATGAAGACGTGGCTGAGGTAGAAAAGGTAGTTAAAGATGTCTCTCGGGATATTGATGAATTGGCATATGCTAAGTCCTGCATCATTGATTTCTTCCGGAAAGATGGGATTGAAAATATCCAAGATGTAGATGCATGCGTAGATGTACTTGCCGATGATGAGGCGCGCAATGACTTCTTGGCGCTATACCGTAAGTTCTCATCTGCTATGGATCGTGTCCTCCCAAGACCGGAAGCGCTACGCTATTCACAAGACCTTAAGCAGTTTAGTTTTATATCACAGGTAGCCAGGAACCGCTATCGTGACGATAAATTCAGCCTGCGTGATGCGAGCCGCAAGATTCGCGACGTGGTGGATGAGTTTCTCATTTCTCAAGGAGTGGATCCTAAGATACCACCGGTCCCAATTTTTTCAGAGAAATTTAAGTCCAATCT
>JBLNAE010000287.1:0-5779 GCA_050259195.1 Ignavibacteriales bacterium | reverse complement strand
ACATACGTATCTGGCGTCTTACTCAACGGGACCACCGTAAGCTCTTGATTGTTGACGGAAGAGTTGCCTTTACAGGTGGAATAAACATCAGCGACGTATACTCAAGCAGCAGCTCGCTTTCTGATAAGGTAAAGAAACATGATACCACAAGTCGGTGGAGGGATACGGATGTACGTATTGAAGGGCCTGCGGTTACTGAATTTCAGAAGCTGTTTTTGCAAATCTGGGATCAGGGGGAGAAGAAAGGAGATGAAGAAAGTAACCATGTAGAGCATGATTTCCCTCCGCTAAGTGATGTTGGCCACGACTTGGTGCGGGTTGTTGCCAGTACCGGAGGGAAGGATGAATATAGCATATACAAAGCATACCTCAATGCTATTTCACTCGCACAATGGCGCATTTGGGTTACTCAGGCATATTTCTCTCCTAATGACCAGTTTATCAGTGCTTTAAAGAATGCAGCTCAGCGTGGAGTTGATGTGCGAATTATTCTGCCGGGCTTTACAGTACACAACTATATACTCTATACCTCGCGTGCCCATTACACTGAACTGTTAAAAGCAGGTGTTAAGCTATACGAGTGGGATGATTGAATGCTACATGCGAAGACAGCGGTCATTGATGGTATGTGGTCTACAGTAGGGTCAAGTAATTTGGATTATCTCAGTTTTGTGCATGATGATGAAGCGAATGCCGTCATTGTAGGACGTGATTTTGGGCAGCAGATGGAAGATCTATTCCAAGTTGACCTGAGCCATACGCAGTCAATAGAATTAGAAAAATGGAAGCGGCGTTCTGCGTTGGAGCGTATAAACGAACGATTCTTCAGCTTATTTAAATTCTGGTTCTAGTAATATTATAAAGGTCTCTATTTGGGCACCGGAAAGGTTTAAATGTGATAAAGGTCAATCAGGATCACCTCTAGTCAGAAAGGCAACGCCGATCACGTAGAACCTCTCGACAAAAGCTAAACCCAAGTTTATCTTCAGCAATCGACCCGTATTCTCCCTCCACGATCACCTCATCAAGACGTATGGGCTGTGTCAATGCAATCTGCACTCCTGCCATAAGGTTAGAAAGGGTTGGTCACGCGGTTATACCAACGACGAGTCCTGCGAGGCCGGCCGAGGCGAGCAGGCTAGCACCGAGATGCCGAATGCTAGGGAAGGTCATCAGCATCAAAGATATGGCAATGAAGCTAACAACAACCACACTAATGCGGTGGAGCATTTCAATCTGCGTCCGAATCTTACGTGCTGCGAGGTTGTCTCGGATGTCGATTTTGTATTTGGTGGAGACAAGGTCATCGAAGACCTCGGTAAGATCTATGATCAGCCAGGCGGTCGAGGCAATCAGACCCAGACCTATGACGTGGCGGATTAATTCCATCAGATCCGGCGGAAGCTGCAAAATTGGCAGGACAAGAAAGACTGCTAGAAGAGGGAATAATACCTTGGCTGGTTTTTGTCCATGTCTGAAAAGTGAGTCGTCAAAGGTACTGCCGGTCCGCTGAGTGAACCGCTTAATTGGAGAGAAGAGGACATAGTGCCCAATGAAAGCCACAAGAACTACCCCGACTAGGATGCTACCGGACCTCAGCCAGGTCTGCCAATCTCCCATAAGAGGTGTTCTACCCACCAGGTTTTGACATCCTCTACAAGCCGGAGCATTTGCAACGGTTAAATAAATTAAGAAACTCCCGATGTACTCAGCGCCTTTTTATTCCCCGCTTATCGCTTCAAATACTCTGCGGAGTTCGTCATTGCTTCCTAAGTGAAACTGGCGGGAAATAAAGTCCTATGAGCTTTCGGTTCCAAATTGCGCCAGTCTGGCTTCGTTCCTCTGGAGTCGTGAAATGATATTCATATAATAACGCGCGGACAAATTTCGGTGGCTCATTGGGAAAGGGGTTATATCGAAGAAGTCCCAAGACAGCCTTATCGCCCTCTAAAAGTTTTTCCAAAAAACTTATGAACCACGGATGCTGGCCCGGCGAAGAGAACGCGGCAAACCACATCAGCCAGTCAAGCCGCAAGTGATAGGGCGCGATCTGAGGGGGCGTGTGGCTTACATCCCCCGGTTTTCCGATAAATTCATATTCGCGCCAACGGGTTGCCCACGTAAGCACGGACTCATTCGTTCCCTCAACAATCACTTCATAGCGCGGCCGCGTGATGGTCCCGAAGGCGCCATAGGTATTCACCAAGTGAAGCGGCTCGAAAGAAGCGTTCATTAATTGGTTTTGGGATATCATGTTTCTTATAGGATAAAAACTTAATGCCGCAACAAGCACTGTAAGTCCTAAGATAGCTGACAAATAAAGAGGGCTGGGCGGAGCAAGTTCTGGTGGGTGAATTGGAATAACGTGCTTCAACCATGAGTCGCTAATGGTGCTCAAAGCCACAACCATCGTGAGGAATCCCAAGAATGAAAAGTTCCCGCTGGCAAAGAGCCACGAATGAAAGAATAGGGTTATAAGCCCTGCAACGGCGCTTATAGGAGAAGGCGCAAAATACGCAAAGGGGACCACCAGCTCGGTGAAGTGATTAAAGAGGACTTCTGTTTTGTGAATCCATACCGGCAACCAATGGAAATACCAGCTAAAGGGATTCGGCATCGGTTGGGTTTCATAGTGGTACTGGAGACAGGTTAAATCGCGCCAGCAGGTGTCGCCCCGAATTTTTATCAGTCCCGCGCCAAACATCACCCGGAAGAGCAGCCAGTTGAAAAGGAGGATTAACAGAAACGACGGCGTGGTTTTTTCGGAGCCCAAAAAAATCGCAAGAAATCCGGCTTCCAAAAGCAGTGTTTCCCAGCCGAACGCATAAAATGTTTGACCTACATTTACAAAAGAGAGATAAATCAGCCAGAGTGCGCCCCAGGTTGCTGCAGAGACAAGATTGCCGAACTTTTCCGAGAATCCCGAAATGGCAAAAAGAGAAAGAGCAACCCCAATCCATCCGAACAAATCAAAAGCGAAATTAGTTGGAAACCAGAAGAAGATGCTCGGCGATTCAGTGAAACGCACCTGTTTTATGAATTGCGGAACTGGAAGAAGGCCGCGTTCCCCTAAAAGCGGCTTGAACTGATGAATGACAACTATAAAAGCGATGAGATAAACAAATGCCAAGCTCCGCTGAAGGACGAGTCTTGTCAGCCAGTAATTATCTCTCCATAGAATCATGTTTATGTTCATATCATTTTATGATCGCATTCAGGACCACAGATTAACTTTTCCCTGCTTATTTTATAGCGGCACCGCGCAAATAATCTGTAGAAGGCGCGGGCAAGCTGTTTTATAAGGGGGAGTCGTACTAAAATTGGCAGGAATTTATATTCGCAGGCTTCCCAAATCCAAGCGAAAGCATCTACGCCACAAACCACTTTTCCGTTTTGGTCTTTCGCGTAGATGTAATCCAAAATTTTTTGAGGATCTAACCCCTCGCTTTTGGGATCAAAGCTCGGATGGTTCGCGTTTACAAACTTCAATCTTGCGTTTTTGTCTTCTGCCCTGTAGCGCTCCATTTCTCTACGGCAGATGCCGCAAGCGCCATCATAAAAAATCGTTATTGGGTATTTCGGCTCCTCATCCATTTTTTAATTATAATATAACAGCCCATCAGGATCCGAAGCATTCCGGTGCGTTTTTTATTTGATTTCGGACTAGATTTCCAATACTATTTTTGTTTCACAGTAAGTTATACGCATCCAGGTTTTAAATCCAGAACGTAAATTATGTAAATATGTTCTATTTATCCTCGAATGATAGTTCAAACATCATTCACGATGCAGAGCATTGATTGTTTTATTATACCTTGATGATTCCCCTTAAAAGCAGAGGTTTTAAGGGTTTTTTCGTTTTTGAAGGAAACCTGTCAGAGTCTCAATAGGAGGCTGGATGTTGGGAATATGAGGAGTCGCCGTAGAAGCGATGGATCCCCATCAAGCCGAGGGTACAAGTTGACGCCAGCGGCATCTTAGTCGATGCTTTCACGTTTCAGCTCCTTGAAATCTCCG
The DNA here is from genome assembly GCA_050259195.1 of Ignavibacteriales bacterium. Lineage (GTDB taxonomy): Bacteria > Desulfobacterota_D > UBA1144 > Nemesobacterales > CSP1-2 > PSLL01. The sequence continues at coordinate 1,762 of JBLNAE010000287.1, read as the reverse complement.
GCTATCCCGTGTTTCTTCAGCGTATCTTTAGACAGCACTGGCTTCCGAGGTAGATACCGATGCCTGGTAGTAGTTAATGCGCAGCCATCCAAAGAGCATGGCTCCCTGGCCGGCCTTCTTAGGATCTGCAAACCCAGCCTGGCTCATGAGTGTGAGAATTCGACCCTCAGAGTTATCTCTCAGGTGGTGACTTGAGTTAAGCAAGCGGGCTAAGAAGCCATCCGCACTGGACTCCGGCCCTCCGAAATCGAGCATGTTAAGAGAGCCGCCGGGTTTGAGCACGCGCCGGACCGCACGCAGTGCCTTGTCCTTGTCGTCCTGGGGAAGGTGATGGAACATGAAGGAGGAGAACACTCGATCGAAAGACGCCTCGGGATACGGAAGCTCGTCGGCAAACCCTTGGTCGAACTGTATGGAGACAGATGCTCGTTCTGCCTTGCGTCTTGCTCGCGTGAGTGCCTTCGGGTCGGGATCAAGTCCTACCACTTCGACGTCCGGATGAAGGCGCTTGATCATCGTGACCAGGGTTCCAGTGCCGCAGCCGATATCCAGAACGCGGTGACTAGGCTGAATGGCCGCTTGATCGAGAAGCGCCTTTCTGGCCACATCACCGCCGATCAGATTCACTATTGGGTCGTAGAGTGGCAGTATCCAGTCGTGGCCAGCCGCAGGAAGATAGGTTCTTGAATTCAGAATTTGCATTTCGTGTACCTCTCTTTTCTTTGTGGTGTTTCAGAATAAACAGACTTCATAATGCTTTATTTTGTTTCTTCTCCGCTTATAGATGCAAATCCACAGAAGAAAGATGCAAGTTATCTTTTCCATTCATAGAGAAATAACCTCAGTTCATTTTATGCACTAATAGATAACGTCAAAAACCCGCTTATTTACTTGACCGGCAAGCTCAAACCCTATGGTGTAATTGTGGCCATAATGGTCTAGCATATGGACTTGTGGGGGTTTAACCCCATCTTATATTAAATCCGGTTGATTAGTGACCGTATGTCATCCGAACCTTCGCCTCAGGGTAAATTCCGTGAAGCACCTTGGTTTACAATCTATAGATTCTTCGCCTTCAGCTCAGAATGACACGTACACTGTTTATCCGACTTTGATATTCCCCATCTTCTTTTTAAAAAAATATATCTTTTTTCAATGTTTTTTCAGTATACTTATAAGTAAGAGGGCCTCGGTGTGTATGCTTGCCTGGTCGCAATTCCTGCTGTTCCTCGCTCTCCACCCGCCTTCAGTCTGACTCGCTTGCGGCAGCACATCATGTACCGACACGGTCGAAAATTGCTCTTATCTTCTTGGGAAAATAGCTGGAATTCCCTTATGCCTGGTGCCAACGCGCCAAAGAAATGAGGTAGCCATGCAGGAACAATCACTGGAAGAAATCACTCAGAAGCGGAAGGTCAAATCATTCCTGCACAAAGGCGAATTGCAGTTCTATCTCTTGCTGGAGAAGCTACCTGCAGGGGCATACGTCTGCAACCCCAAAGGGCTGATCACCTATTTCAATCAACATGCGGTACAGCTCTGGGGGCGTGCACCAAAGTTGAACGACCCCGTGGACCGCTTCTGTGGTTCATTCAAGCTCTTTTCCATTGATGGATCACCGATTGCCCACGACCAGTGCTGGATGGCACTGGCGCTCAAGATGGATAAAGAATACAACGGGCACGAGATCATCATCGAGCGTCCGGACGGTCAGCGTCTCACCGTGATTGCCTACGCCAACCCGATCCGCAATGAGTCTGGC
>JBLNAE010000286.1:0-3831 GCA_050259195.1 Ignavibacteriales bacterium | reverse complement strand
GTCTGGTATGGAGGAAATCGCTCTGGCAAATCTTTCCAACGAGCACCGCTACGCAGTATCCAGAGTATCCCATTTAGAACCTCACGGTTATCTCTCCAAGGTCTACCACGTCCATCTTGGCATCGAGGTGAATGTGGAATAAGGGGTTTGATAATTGCCCATTGTTCATCTGTTAATTCTTCTCTTCTTGCCATGCCTCATCATTATAGCAGGATGGGGGTATTTATGAGACCGCTTCTAGTAATTAATATCAATTGTTTTTAGAGCTTAGGATTAAGCTACTATCTAGCCCCAATTGTGTCTTTCACCAATCTGGGGTTGCCAATTGTTCCTACGAGTTTTCCTCCGAGGCTTCCGTCGCTCTGAGGCGACAAGAAGGCGCTAAGGAAACCGAGTTTCCCTTTGTTTCCTCCCCCGGTTCGAAGCCTCAGATCAAGGTCTATAACTCCCTGCCTTGAAATCTCCCAAAGAAGCGGCATAGTCCCGAAGAGCCTCAGGTCAATGCCACTCCCCTTGAATTTCAGCTCCTCGACCTTCATCACTCCATTTTCTATATGGCCCTTGAAATTAGACTCTAACCTGCCAAAGTCGGGAAGCGGTAAGCCTTCTATGAGCCTCGCGTTTTTAACCGACAGGTCCTTTACCTGAAGAACGACCTGCCCCATGGGCTGAGGATCCAACTCAATTGAAAAATCTCCCTCTACAACCCCCTGAATCGAGGAATTTACATCTCTAAGGGCAATAGAGACCGCCGGAATGCCTTTTAAGTTTATTCCCTCCAGAGTCCCGTTTGCTTTAATCAGTTGCCCAGTCTTGGAGCCGTAGACGAGTTTTCCTTTTGCTTTGCCTCCATAAAGATGGGCTTTGAAAGGAAGCGCAATCTTTTTTAAAAAGAGATAAAATAACGAAGGACTTACGTCGAGATCGTCAATGTTTAGGTAGAGCGCCTTAGCCCTGTAGAGCTTCACGTCGTGGAACTTAAGGGTAAATATCGGATATATGCTCAAACTCTTTACGTCCATATTAAATGGGGTTCTCGTTTCCACTTCATATATGATTCTCTGCTTAAAACTCTCGGAGGGAAGAGAAAGGTAGAGGAAGAGAAGAAACGCCAGTATAAAAAAGAGCGTATAACAGGCTGGAACAAAATACCTTGATTCTGTTACACTTTTATCAACGGTTAAGTATTTCATATTCCTACCTTCCGCAGGAGAGGTTTTTAGGGAACCTCCTCTGGCCCCGACTTGATCGGGATGACGTATGCAGACTCAGCACCGCCTTAGAGCACCTGATTGAACTTAAAAGTCGATACACGAAATGAAACGTCTATCAAGTCCGGGTCATTAAACCTCGTCTGAGGACGCAATTTCGATACCTTGATGAAAGTGGGCATTGCCTGAAACCTGTAGAGGACATCTACCATTCTATCAAGAGGAACTTTTTTAATATCAACGTCCACGCTTGTCTCTTCATACAGATCTCCGGGCGAAGGGGTCCTGGACTTTATAGAAAAGTTCGCCCTGTCAATTCGCGCATCTATAAGGGTTTTCTCAACTACAGAGATTAAAGACTCGTCCCCGGTTCTTACAGTGCTTGTGAGTTCCTCTATTCTGCGCTTTGACTGTACATACTCAGCGCGAAGAGACTCGATCCGCTTGAGGTCAGACTGAAGGGCGTTTGCCCTTTTCTCAAGCCTTGCGCTTCCCGAGGAAAAGAACTGAAAAACCGCATAGAGGACTAAAATAAAAAAGCCGATTCCCCCAAAAATCACAGCTCTCCTATCCCTATCCGAAACCATAGCGCGGTCGAACCTCTCACGGGATTGATTTAAGAGGGCTTTTAATTTATCAACAAACTCGTTTGTATTCATTTGAGCACCAGAGCCATCTGAAATTTCACAGTGTTATTCACAGCCGTCTCGGTTGATTCGCGGATGACCTGTTTAAACGCCCCCGTGCCGGAGAGAGCCTTTTCGACCTTCGCCACCTCGTCGTATGAGTCAGACGTCCCGCGCATTTTTACCGTTTTATTATCTACAAAATTGACCTCATTTACGGTCAGTTTAACGTTTTGGGGAATACTTGCAGATATGTCTCTTAGAACATCAAGCGGTGTAGGCCCTCCTCTGATTTCTTCGACCAATTTTAGCTTATCCCTTACCTTTTTGACCTCGCCCTCCATAAACTCCATAGGCCTTGGGATTACCCTTACGTTAGGAAATGCCTCACTTACGGCAGCGTGAGTCTGAGCTTCCATCTTCTCTACTTCGCTTCTGAGTTCAAAGTACCTCGCCCCGGCTCTGTAGATGGAAAAAAGTATAAAAAGTGAGAGAAGCAAAGCAGGAACCATAAATACCTTCCTGAGTTCGCTATCCTTACCCGCGTATTTAAACTCTCCCTTTCTTAGATTAAGCTTTCCCCTGCCTAGAGCGCTCCCGTATGTGGCAAGGGCGAAAGACTGGGCAAAAATAACGGAGTTATTTTCCCCCAGGTCCGGGATAAAAAACCTTTCTACTCTCTTTTTTAATTTCTCCTCAAGGTAATCGCTTACGCCCGGCATAAGAGACGTACCGCCTGAGAGTATTATTGTTTTAATCTCCTCACCCAGCTCAATCTCAAAGAACTGAATTGTCCTTTTTATCTCATCAACAACCGGAGTCATGGCCTCTTCGAGAACCTGGTTCTTCCCCCCCGTGAACCCTTCTCGCTTTCTAGACTCAGCCACATCATGTGAGATCCCAAGACTCCTCGACATGGTCTCTGAGATGAGCCGCCCGGCCTTTGACGAAGACCTCACGCGCCTGATTCCCCCTCTATCGAATAGAGAAAACCCCATTCGAGAGGCTCCTATGTCTATTAAAACCAAGGGTCTTTCCCCGATAAGAAAGCCATCAAGAGCGCCAAAAGCAAGAAGGGCCAACGTTATAACCTTCGGGTCAATCCCCCCTGACTGGCAGAAGTCAACCAAATGCCTTATATCCTCTTTTTGAGACATGCAAACTATCGTTTCGCTCCCCTCCGGGCGTTTGACGAGGTAATATCCGTGCACCTTATCGGAAAGGTCAAAAGGGGATACGTTTTCGAGTTCAAATTCGTATGTTTGATCAATCTTTTTCGGATCGGAAAACGGAAAATTAAGCACCCGAACAGAGATTGGATTGCCTGGAAGCGACACCGCAACATCGTTCTTAGGAAGGAATTTTTCCGTGAAGATGTTTCTAAGCTCTGAAAGGGTTTCTTGAGGAGAATGAGGGGTTTTTAGCTGTATTATCTGAGATAAATCCGTATCCGTAAGTCCTCTTTTTACGAGGGTAATCTTTATAGTATCGGTTCCAATATCCAGTCCTACGAATCTTCCGTACATTTTATTTCCGTTTGATCTGCACTGCGGAGGAAATATTACAAATTAAGTTTTTTACTTAATTTGGATACATAAATTTAAAGCAGACAGCTTTTAAAGTCAAATGAATTATATGGCGAACCGCCGAGTCGCCTCTACAAATATGCCTTGGTCCAATTGCAATTACCTCTTCTTCTGACATTTGAAGCGATTTTGCCAATTATAACGATACAGCCCTCATCAGTGTCACAACCTGAACGCAGAAGGCGCCAAAATTGAGAAGCACCTTGGCGCATTCATCTATGGTCGAGCCGGTGGTAAATATGTCATCTATAAGCAGAACGGATTTCTCTTTAATTTTCTCTGAATTCTCTAGAAGCAGTCTCATAAATAGGATTTGAGCAAGATCAATATACATCCAAGATGCACGAAACCAACAAAGTTCTCTATTTTATAGTCATGGCGCACAATCAGTCGCCGATAGTTCTGCAA
>JBLNAE010000285.1:0-18387 GCA_050259195.1 Ignavibacteriales bacterium | reverse complement strand
AGCCGCCGTCATGGGGTGGATTATGCGAAGGTGTGATCACAATGCCGTCAGCGAGTCCTGTCTTGCGTCCGCGGTTGTACGTGAGAATCGCATGGGAGACGGCGGGAGTCGGAGTGTATTCCTCCTTTTCTGCAATCATGACTTCCACCCCGTTTGCCGCCAGAACCTCAAGGGCACTTGCAAAAGCGGGCACCGAGAGCGCATGCGTGTCCATACCGAGAAACAGGGGGCCGTTGATCTGTTGCTGCTCGCGGTACAGACAGATGGCCTGACTGGTGGCGAGGATATGCCATTCGTTGAAAGACCTTTTGAATGCAGAACCTCGATGTCCGGATGTACCAAAGGCAACCCTTTGTTCAGGAACTGAGGGATCGGGCACCTCAGTATAGTAGGATGTGACAAGTTTGGGTATGTCAACTAGCATTGATGGCTCAGCAGGGCTTCCAGCAAAATGACTTATCTTCATTAGTCTACCTCCTGATGCAGGTCTTAAGCATCACTAAACAAGGGTGCCGAGGCTGCCCCTGGCTATGGGGACAATATGCTCGGCTCGCTGAAATCGCTCGTTCAATGGTAGTTTGGGATTCAAGCGGGTCCTCTCAAGTTCATCCAACTTTCAATTTTGCTGCTTTACTCCTCCTACCATTTTTCCCCCTCCGCTTATCTCTTAGATAACTCAAGTATCCCGGTGGAAGATTTTTCTCAAACTCGTATATTACTCTTTCTGGTAATAGTATACGAATTTATTTACTCCTAAGCTCGAATATTCCTTCCCAGTGGGAGGGAGGTGGTGAGTTTTCATATTCTTTGCAACGTCTCAGGTATTCCTGAGAGGGTTTATCGTGTGGGTCTAAATCCACTATTTTTCTAAAATATTCTCCGGCTTCGCTCCATTTCCGCTCTCTGTAGAGATCAACTCCTGATCGGAACTTCTCTAAAATCCCCATTCTTCTATCGTCTAATTTCCCTTTTTCTGAAACGAGTTCGTAGATCCTTACAGGCTGAGTTTTTCCCACAACGCGAATTATGTCTAATTCCCTCCCGATGATTTCTTCTTTCGCAAGCTCGTAGGTTTTGTCGGAAATGAGTATCTGGGTTCCATAAGTCTTATTTGCTCCTTCCAATCTGCTTGCCAGATTTACCTCGTCTCCTATTACCGTATATTCAAATCGTGATGAAGAGCCGATATTTCCCACCACCATCTCACCTGTGCTGATACCGAATCGAAATGTTCTCTCTGGAAGCCCGTGCGCTATCCATTTATCTTGAAGGCTTTTGAGAAACTCCCGACATCTAAGAGCGGCAAGACAGGCAAGCGTAGCGTGGTTTTCCTGCGGTATGGGCGCTCCCCAGAAGGCGACAACCGCGTCTCCCTGAAACTGATTCAGGGTTCCATTGAATTCAAGGATTGCGAAACTCATTCCCTCGAAATATTCGTTAAGGTGTCTTACTATCTCCTCCGGGGTTAGGGTTTCTGATAAGGTAGTAAATCCCCCGATGTCTGAAAACATCACTGTAAGCTCTTTCTTTATTCCTCCGAGGCGCACCATGTCGGGATTTTTAATGAGTTCTGAGGCGACAGTCTTTGAAACATAACGCTCAAATGTGTTTTTAATAAACTCCCTTTCTTTTAAGCCTCTTACCATTTCGTTAAATGCGCCGCCAAGCTGTTCAAGCTCATCCCCTGTGCGTATGTCAACTTTTGTCTCAAGCTCTCCCTGTCCAATTCTTCTTGCTGCAAGGGCAAGGATCGCAATGGGTTTTGTAACTCCACCCGCCAAAAGAAAACTGAGAGCTATGGCTATGATCAGAATAAATCCGCCTATAAAGAGGAGCGTGATCTGTAGTTTTCTAAGAAAGCCGAGCTCCTCGGTGAGAGATTTCAGAACTATGAATCCGCCTTCTTCAATCGGCGCGCCTGAGAGTATAGGAGACCTCATAGCCATAAACTGCTCTTTGCCTAGTGATAATTCTCCTAGGGTGCCTGTAGTTGTTTGTTTCTCTATTGTGCTAATGAGCTTTGATAGTTCCTCTTCTTTTTCAGGGAAGAGCGTAGACATATTAACACCATCTTTTGAGTACAGGGCTATGTCTACGGATGAAATCTCTTTTATGCTTTGGAGGGTTTTTCTATCAAGGCGGCTGCCCCAGAGAACCACTCCGTGAATCTCATCTCCGAACATTACGGCTTTTGCTACTATCTGGTAGATGGACGCCTCGCCTTTTGGGAAAATTCTTGTGTCTTTCTGATCATGAAGGCGCGAGTTCCATATACCTACGGCCTCTCCTTTTTCAAATACTTTTTGGAAGAGCGGGAGGTCGCTCAGATTGTTGCCGAATTCCCTTGGGTCCGATTTTGTGAAGAGAAGCTCCCCTTCGGCGTTTGTGACGACAAAAATATCACCTTTCCGGTAAATAGAAAGGAATGGGAGAATGGAATTGAGTCTGAGATTTGCATCTTTTAAAATCTCGCTGTGGTCTGTGGGCGAGCCAAAACCCAGATCTTCGGTTCCAACGGACGCGGTCGAGAGTATTGTGCGAAATTGAGGATTGCCTACCGTAAGCGAGTTAATTTCATCAGAGGCAAATTGGGTTCGGAGTTCCTGAAGCTGTCTGAAGGCATAAATAGTGTTCTCAAATCTCTCTCTTATATTTTTCTTTACCCGATCTTTTGTCGTTTCTTGGAGGATAAAGAGGACGGTTGTAATTGAGAGAAAAATGACGGCCCCGAGGACGATGAAGATTTTAGTTCGGAAACTGAATGGTAGTTTAAAAGACATACAATTATTTAGCCACGAAAGAAATAATCAGGATACATCTACGGGATGTAAGATGAATCATGTGTCATGCATCATGAATCGTGCATCCTGTATCATTTTATTCGTGGCTGAGTTCTTATTTCTCTCCGCCCGCAAATAACCTTACAAAATCATCTATCGAAGCAGGGGGGATTTTTGCAACCTTCATGTTTTCTTCCACGTGGTTTACGCTGCTCATTCCTACAAGAGCCGATGCGATTCCGGGGGTTGAGCGAACAAACTGAAGTGCACGCTGCGCATCTGTGTCTAATCCTCTTAAACACTCGCCTATAAAGTCGGGCAGATTCCTTGAAAGCTGGCTCTGGAGAAGAGAGGAGCTTGCAATGACCGTAATTCCAAGACTCCATGCGGCTTCGATTACGGATGTCATCTGTCCTTCGACACCTTGATTTTTTGAAATAAGAGCCTCGGGCATCGCAAGGTTAAAAGGGAGTTGAATCACCCTCAAGTGATGATTTTCTCCCGCGATCTCCCTTGCAATGTTTACCATTTCCTCAATTGACAAATGGTCTAGGGCGTCCGGGTCCTGACGATAACCATTCCACGTTGCAGTGCCGTACATTCCTATTTTTCCTTGAGAGACTTTCCTTTCCAGCATCTCGAATGCGGCGCTTATGCGCTCACGGAACTCCTGTTTTGATACCTCTTGAAGCTGTTCTTCGGGGTTATGAACGTAGTAAATGTCAATGCACTCAATCCCAAGGTTTTTAAGGCTGCACTCGATCTGGTTTTCAATATAACGCGGAGTCATGCAGTGGCTTCCCGAAACTAAATCTTCAAATGTTGTAATTCCTGGTTCTACAAAGGTTTCCACAAAGTACTTATTTATATCTCTTGGGGGAGCACCATCAAAGGGAATGTAGCCACCTTTTGTGGCAATGATTATCTCATCGCGCGAGACTTTGCCCTCTTTAAATAAGATTTCCAGCGCTGCTCCGATAGAGCGTTCACTTCGCTGAAACCTGTAGTTGATGGCAGTATCAATGTTATTGCAGCCACGCTCTACGGCGCGCACCACCGCGTCTCTATATCTGATGTCGGTTGATTCATCATAGCCCCCTAGATAAGAGCCGAATCCGATTGACGACATCAATAATTTTTGAGATCCTCTAAAGTGGTCTTGCGGGAGAGTATTTTTAAATTTATCGCGATAACGCGCCGTCCCTTCTTCTGTTGCACGATAGCTCATGAATTGCCTCCGCTCTGTTTTCACTATTCTACCTGAATATTGGCTTGATTGCTTGAATAAGCAAAGGCACTAGAAGCAATCACATAAATGGCAATAGAAGCTTGGGAACAGACAAAATGTCAATTCTACAACTCATGGGTTAGACATCTTCTTCATGGGTTAGACATCTTCTCTGGTAACACGCGAACCTTGGGTTCGCGTGCTCTTAGAGCTGCCAATTTGGGCAAACCCCTTCTATTTGCAGATTGATTTACAATCTGCATACAGGGGAATAATGTAAGTCGAAAGGTTACGTTACTCCCCGCTTAGGATTTATTCCAAGGATTACTTTTCTGAGAATTACACTTAGGAATTTCTCAGGAAGGAACTTTTCTTAGTTCTTATTGCTTAACCTTGGTAACTTTGCTTGCCTGAAGCCCTTTTGGACCCTCGACAACATCAAACTCTACAACATCACCCTCTGTAAGGGTTTTGAAGCCCGAACTCTGGATGGCGCTGTAATGAACGAATATGTCTTTACCACCATCCTGCTCAATAAATCCAAAACCTTTGGATTCGTTAAACCACTTTACTTTACCTCTGTTCAACTGAATGCCTCCTTAAATTACCATCTGATGCGAACCGCGCACCAGATAATACATTGAATTTAATACAATTAATTATCACGTGCTTTTCCTTGTTTGTCAAATTCATATCTATTTTTAGCTAATACGTAACTTAGTTATAATTATCATCGCGATTGTAGGGCACGTTACCTGTCGTGACCCTGCCGAACGGCGACATGCCCCTACGGTTCAGATTGCTTCACTAACGCTCGCAATGACGGACGAAGGGAATCGCATTTCCTATTGACACTGAAGGGTCTTCTATATAGTCTAATTTTATAATAACCATTCGATGATAGAGGAGGTATGACGCAATGGCACAGGAAAGGCACGGCGCGATAACGATGAGGGGAAATCCGGTAACATTAGTGGGACCTGAGATTAAGGTTGGCGATAAAGCTCCGAATTTTCACGTTCTTGAAGCCCTGGGATCACCTGTTACCTTGGATAATTTGAAGGGCAAGGTTAAGGTTCTTAATGTGGTTTTATCAGTAGATACTCCTGTTTGTGATGCCCAAACAAGGCGTTTTAATGAGGAGGCTTCTAAGCTGCCCGGGGATGTGGAAATCCTTACTATAAGTATGGACCTCCCATTTGCACAGAAGCGCTACTGTGGGGCTGCGGGGATTGACAAGGTAAAAACTGCATCCGATTATCGAGACGCCTCATTTGGCGAGGCATACGGTGTTTTGATTAAAGAACATCGCCTCCTTGCCAGAGCCATATTTGTGGTAGACAAAAACAATACCGTGCAACATGCCGAATACGTCAAGGAAGTCACTCAACATCCCAACTACGATGCGGCGCTCGCTGCCATTAAGAAGTCAGCATAGACGGTGACGGTCATTTTTTAATCCGGCGCCTGAGCAGGTATTCTTAAGGAGGTGTAGATATGGGGCTTGGAGATATGTTCTCAAAGGTGTTTAAGAAAGAGAATGAAAAAGACAAAAAATCTGTGGCAGAAGTCCAGAAGGCGGAAGAGTCTCTAACCCAACGTGAAAGCACAGATACCGGGGAAAAAAATAATGGTTCTGCTCAGATGGCGGAGCCTGAGCAAACAGATGGAGTGCAAGAGAATGTCGAGGCCGGGCAGGAAGTAAAAAGCGAAGGATCTTCCCCTGCTGTCGAGCCGGTTACAAAAGAGAAGATTCTTGAGGTCTTAAGCGATGTCTACGACCCTGAGATTCCAATAGACATTGTAAATCTGGGCCTCATTTATGATGTTGATATTAAAGAAGATGGCAACGTTTATGTAAAGATGACCATGACAGCGCCCGGATGTCCTTCATCGGCGCAGATTGCCGCCGAGTCTCAGATGCTTATAGAAGGGATTCGTGGAGTAAAAGAGGCGACAATTGAGATTGTATGGGACCCGCCATGGGATCCAAGCAGAATGAGCGAGGATGCGAAGAAGGGGTTGGGGTTTATGTAGTTTCGTCACTACTAACACGTTTAGGTTACATTTTTAGTTTATCAACTACACTATCATTTTTCCCGTTTTGTATTTATGGGTTACTTTATTGGATTAACATGTAATTGTAGGGACGGTTCGTGAACCGTCCCTCCGGTGGTCTATCTTAGTCTCTATTGCCCGATGAAGCTTTCAAAGACCATTTTTTATCCTAAGATGAAGGAGGTTTTCTCAGATGGCGCAGATGCCGAAAGTAGGAGATAAGGCTCCCGATTTCAATGCTGAAACCTATGGAGGGGAAAAAATAAAATTGAATGATTTCTTGAGCAAAAAAACCGTGGCCCTTTATTTTTATCCGAGGGATAATACGCCGGGCTGCACGAAGGAGGCGTGTTCAATGAGGGATGGGATGAGAGAACTCGAAGGACTAGGGATTCAGGTTTTAGGAGTGAGCACGGATAGTGTTAAATCCCACGAGAGTTTTATGGATAAGTTTAGCCTGAATTTTCCGCTTTTGAGTGATAAAAGTAAGATTATCGTAAAAGCCTACGGAGCCGAAAGCGATGACGGCTCGACAAAGAGAGTAACGTTTCTCATAGATAAATCGGGCATTGTCAGGCATATCTGGGAAAAGGTTGATACAGCCCGGCATTCCGAAGAGGTGATTGAGAAGGTAAGGGAGCTTGGGTTATAAGTAGGGGCAATCCTTGTGATTGCCCTCCTGTTTATGAAGAAGATGGTATTACACAATTTCTAAAATGTCCCTCTTTCCCAGAGGAATCTTTGTTACAGGTACGGATACAGGGGTTGGGAAAACCGTGGTGTCTGCTGTGCTCGCCTGGACTCTAAAGAGGTCGGGTAAAAGAGTCGCCGTAATAAAGCCCGTGCAGACGGGAACGGACGCAGACGGGCTTATGGACATTGAATTTACCCAGAGGGTAATTGGGGCGAATTATCTACTAGATGAGGTCTGTCCTTACCGTTTTTCTCTCCCGCTTGCTCCTTCAGTTGCTTCACGTCTTGCGGGAGAAAAAATAGATTTAAGAAAGATAAACTCTGTTTTCCATAACCTTAGTTCAAATCACGACGTTGTGATTGTAGAAGGGGCAGGAGGGTTGCTTGTCCCAATCACCGACAATTATCTCATGTCCGATTTGGCTCGTGATTTGGGTCTACATCTGATTATAGTTACACGCCCTAATCTTGGAACCTTAAACCACACGCTTCTTACCATCGAATCTGCAAATCACAGGGGGCTAAAAATCTTAGGAATAGTGATAAACAAATTTCCTCTCAACCCTGGCGTTGCCGAACGCACAAATCCGGAGCTAATTCTTAAAATGACAGGAGAGCCAATTGTCGGCGTCCTCCCCTTTGATCCTGAGATTTGTGTGGAAGAGGGAAAAATTGGAAGGCTTAGAGAGATTACTGATTCTTGTTTTTCATCTGACATTGGCGGAAATTTTATGCTTGATGACTTTTTATCTAAACTCAGGCTTTAGAAAAAGCTTATTATTAGCCACAGAGGATACAGAGCTCATAGAGTTTATTAAGAGTCTTTTTCTGATAAACAGACAATCAAAATATATCCAGATTCCCTGGAGAGACTAGATGGAGCGCGACGCAAGGGCTTTTGCCCCGATTTTCTATGTAGTGGGGACGGTCGGGGATCATAAAGTAACTCTCACCCTTTTTGACGTTGAATTCCCTACTGCCAAGCACTATGGTTAAATTTCCCGAAATTACGTGTCCGGTTTCCTCTCCCCTGTGTGATTGTTCTTTTTTTGTTTTGGTTTTTGGCTCCAAGGTTACGAGAAAAAGGTCAAAGTCTTTATCCGAGTATGAGGGAATGAGAAGTTCAACTCTTATGCCATCGTTTGTAGAGGGTAGTGTGATTTTATCCTTTTTGCTGTAAACGACCTTAAGAGGGTTCTTTTCGCTAAAAAACTCAGACAGAGTTATCCCTAAGACCTCAACTATCTCTTTAAGGTTAGAAAGAGAGGGAAGCGTTGAGCCTTTCTCCAACTGGGATATATAGCCCTTTGAGAGCGAGGCTCTTGTGGCAAGCTCTCTTTGGGTGATTCCTTTTTCTAAGCGGAACTTTTTTATTCTCTGACCGATTTCTTCTTGAAACATCATTTCTAATAAAAAAATACCTGGGCTTAGAGCCTTAAATCAACATTAGGCGAAACGAAATCTTGACAGATTCCTTGAGTATGATATAAATAACTAGCTTTTTCATTATCTTAGAGCTTCCATGTAGCACATCTCAAAGTTAAGGTAAAGAAAGAAACATGAAAAATTGGACTAAGATCCTCCTCGCTTTCCTTCTAATCGCCGTCTTTGCTATAGCCTATTTTTATCTTGGTAAAATTACTATTGGCAGGATTCTTGGGGGAGGCCCGGAGCAGCCAATCTTTTTCAGCCATAAAATACATGCCGGAGATAACCAAATCCCCTGTCAATACTGTCACCTCTACGTTACAAAGTCCACTACCGCGGGCATTCCTTCGCTTCAGAGGTGCATGAGCTGTCACAATCAGGTCGCCGGCCGGGATGTGCAATATAAGGCAATAAATATTCAGAAAGAAATCCAAAAACTAAAAGCCTACTGGGAAAAAAGCCAGGCCGAAGGGGTTTCCCAGATTCAGTGGATAAGGGTTCATAATCTGCCTGAGTACGTTCATTTTACACACAAGCGTCATATTCTTCGTGGATTTGATTGTAGTGTATGTCATGGAGATGTAAAGAATATGGATGTGGTTCATCGCGTAGGTAAACTCAATATGGGCTGGTGTATAAACTGTCATATGGCAAATGCAAAGGACCAGGAACAACTAACTCTCCTTAAAGATTGTGCAACCTGCCATTACTAATTCGGAGGAAATAATGTCTGAGAGCACTAAGGGCGGCATAATAAAAAGAAGGGATTTTCTAAAGATTATTGCGGTAGCCGGGGGCACGGCAGCAATCACTGGAGGATGCTCTTCTCAGCCCGTAGAAAAAATAATCCCCTATGTCATTCCTCCGGATAACGTCATTCCCGGGATCCCTAACTGGTATGCAAGCACGTGCGCTGAGTGTCCTGCCGGGTGCGGAATCCTCGTTAAGAACCGCGAAGGAAGGGCAATAAAGATTGAGGGAAATCCCGCAAGTCCCATTAACTCAGGCAGCGTATGCGCGCGCGGGCAAGCCATGCTCCAGGGACTCTATAATCCCGATCGTATTAGAGAGCCGCTTAGAAAGAATTCCTCTGGAAAGCCTGAGGCAGTAAGCTGGGATGAAGCCGAGAAAACGCTGGCGGAAAAGATTCAGGGAATACGTGGAGGTGGAGGAGGAGCTGGCAACAAGGTTGTTTTCTTAACGAACAATGCCTCAGGAACCCTCGGAAAGCTTATATCCGATTGGCTGAGCGCAATTGGCGGCGGAAAGCACATAATTTATGAAACATTTGCGCATGAACCTTTAAAAGAGGCGAATAAGATCACCTTTGGACTGGATAAGATTCCAACCTACAATATAGACAAGGCAAAATTCCTTCTCTCATTCGGCGCAGATTTTCTTGAAACCTGGCTTTCTCCTACGGAGTATGCAAGAAAGTTTAGCCAGATGCATAGTTACAAGGATAAAAGCATGGGCAAATTCGTCCATGTAGAGCCGAGGCGCTCCCTTACAGGAGCAAATGCCGATGAGTGGGTGGCGATAAAACCCGGAACCGAGGCTTTTCTTGCCCTGGGGATTGCCAATATGATTCTCACCGAAGGCTCAGGTTCTATTCCTGGGGATGCGGCTAAACTAAAGAGCCTTCTTAGCGGTTACATGCCTGAAAAGGTCTCTTCAATCACGGGAGTACCGCAAGAAACAATAAATCGTATCGCAAAGGACTTTGTAGAGATGAGGCCGAGTCTGGCGATTGGCGGCGGTGCGGCAAATAGCTCAACCAATGCCACTCAAACCTTTGCCGCCATAAATATTCTCAACTATGTGTCCGGAAACGTAGGAGAAACGGTTAATTTCGGGGAGAGCTTAACAATATCCCAAGCAAATTCTTTTCGAGATATTGCGGTTTTAGCTGACTCTATGTCTAAGGGAGAGGTTGAGCTTCTGATTGTATATAACGTGAATCCCGCTTTTACTTTGCCCAAGTCTCTTAATTTTGAAGAGGCGATTAAAAAGGTTCCATATGTTGTGAGCTTCTCAAGCTTTATGGATGAGACAACTGAGGCGGCCAACCTCGTTCTTCCCGACAGTACGACGCTTGAGAAGTGGGGGGATTATATCCCTAGAGATGGTGTATATGGATTGATTCAGCCCGTTATGAAACCCGTTTTTAACACAAAGTCAACAGGCGACGTGATTCTCTCCCTCAGTAAGGAGATCGAGGGCTTGAAAGACAAATTTCCGCAGCCAAGCTTCTACGATTACTTAAGAGACTCCTGGAAGACAGTTCATTCAAAATTTGGTGCTGGTAAGGATTTTGAAACCTTCTGGCTTGAGGCGGTACAGAATGGTGGGGTATTCAAAGAGATTCCCCCCGCTGAAGTTAAAATTTCAGACCAAGCCCTGAAGGTCGCCTTTGCCGAACCTAAGCTTGAAGGGGATGGAGATATATATTTCATCGCTTATCCCTCGTATAGGTACTACGATGGAAGGGGGGCAAACAAGCCGTGGCTCCAGGAACTTCCCGACGCAATTACGACAGCCGTCTGGGATTCTTGGGTAGAGATTCATCCTGATACTGCAAGAAAGATGAGTGTCAATGAAGGTGACTTTTTATCTGTAGAATCTCCTTACGGAAAGGTTGAGACTCAGGCTTATATCTTTAGAGGTATAAGGCCCGACACGGTTGCAATTCAGATTGGGCTTGGGCATAAGGGCTATGGAAGATATGCCAAGGATCGTGGCGTAAACCCGATTGAGATTCTCCCCAATGCTACTGACGAAACCTCGGGCGGTTTTGCGTGGCTCTCGACTAAGGTTAAGGTTTCAAAGACTGGCAAGTCGGCGCAGCTGGTCAAAACTCAATACACCGAGATTCAGCATGATAGGGAAATTGCCCAGGCTGTGAGTTTAAAAGAGGCTCAAAGTGAAATACAAAGGAAAGAGGAAGCAGAGATTGAGAATGAGGAGCGGAATGGAAAAATCGGCATGTATAAAGCCCCTGTGTACCCAAAGCGTCGCTGGGGGATGTCAATAGACCTCTCAAAATGCGTAGGGTGCGGCGCGTGTGTGACGGCGTGCTATGCTGAAAATAACCTTGCCATAGTCGGCAAAGAGCAGGTTGGTAAAAGGCGTGAGATGTCGTGGATTAGAATTGAGAGATATTTTGATAGAGAAAATCCGAACAATTCCAATATGAGATTTATTCCGATGCTCTGTCAGCACTGCGACAACGCTCCATGCGAACCAGTTTGTCCGGTTTATGCGACGTATCATAACCCTGAGGGTCTTAACGTCATGGTGTATAACCGATGCGTCGGGACAAGGTACTGCTCAAACAACTGCACATACAAGGTCAGGCGATTTAACTTTTTTACATATACTCATCCCGAGCCTCTTAACTGGCAATTGAATCCGGATGTTACGGTAAGAACCAAAGGGGTTATGGAGAAATGCACATTCTGCGTACAGAGAATTCGTTTTGGAGAGGATAGAGCAAAGGATGAAGGGCGAGAGGTGAGGGATGGTGAAATCACACCTGCCTGCGCTCAGGCCTGTCCTGCAAAGGCAATCGTCTTTGGGAACTTAAAAGACCCTGAGAGCGAGGTTTCCCGCCTTTTAAAGGATGAAAGGGGGTACGGTGTTCTCTCGGACCTAAATACGCATCCGTCAATTACGTATCTAAAAAAGGTGGAATGGGATAAAGCATAATGGACCACGAAACGACTATAATCAAACCAACTGTAACCTACTCGAAGGTAAACGAATCTGTAATCCGAATGCTCGATAAGCCCACCTCTAAGTGGTTGGCTCTTTTTGTGTTTGACCTTGCCGTTCTTGCTTTTGGAATCGCGTGCTGGATTTACCAGATTTATGTTGGGATTGGAGTTGCCGGATATAGGCACCCTGTATTCTGGGCGGTATACATCACAAACTTCGTTTTCTGGGTCGGAATTGCGCACTCCGGAACGCTTATCTCGGCTATTCTCTTCTTATTTAGGGCGAGATTCAGGATGTCCATTTACCGGATTTCTGAGGCAATGACCATCTTTGCGGTGCTCACAGCGGGTCTTTTCCCTCTTGTACACCTTGGAAGGGTGTGGAACTTCTACTGGCTCATTCCATATCCAAACCAGCGCGGACTCTGGATAAACTTCCGCTCTCCTCTTATTTGGGACGTATTTGCCGTAAGCACATATTTAACCGTAAGCAGTATCTTCTTTTTCGTAGGTATGATTCCCGATATTGCAGCGATAAGAGACCGGGTGAAGGAGGTTCCTCGAAAGATAATCTATACTATCTTGTCTCTCGGATGGAAGGGCTCAAGCTGGGAGTGGAGCCACTATACAAGGGCGTATTTCTACCTTGCCGCCTTTGCAACTCCTCTTGTTCTTTCAGTCCATAGCGTTGTATCCTGGGATTTTGCTATGGCGGATACTCCCGGATGGCATGCCACCATTTTTGCTCCATATTTTGTTGCCGGAGCGATATTCTCCGGGCTTGCATTGGTTATTACGCTGGCTGTGCCGATTCGGAAAATCTTTCACTTAGAGGATTATATAACGGTTGCTAATTTCGAAGGTATGGCAAAGCTCATTATGCTTACTGGTCTTATTGTTACGTATGCCTATGTGGTAGAACCTTTTATGTCGTGGTACAGCGGAAACCCGGCTGAGTGGGGACAGACCGTCTTTAGAGCTACGGGTCCTTACGCTCCATTTTTCTGGATTATGATTACCTGTAATTCTGTGATCCCCATACTCCTTTGGTCTAAAAGAATTCGCACGAATATAAAGGCGCTCTTCATAATATCCCTTTTTATAAACATTGGAATGTGGTTCGAGAGGTTTAACATCATCGTGATTTCCCTCTCTCATGAATTCGAACCGGGTGCTTGGGGTGTTTATAGGGTATCTTGGGTTGAGCTTGGAATTACAGCAGGTAGCTTTGCATGGTTTTTTATGTACTTCCTCCTTTTTATCAAGACTCTTCCTGCCCTCTCAATCTCTGAGATAAAAGAAATCTTACCAGCTCCTACCAAGGAGGCAGAGTGAAAATGGATCAGACTGTAGTTGGGGTTTTTACTTATGTTGATTCGATCGTTGACGCGATAAAGAGGCTAAAAGAAGAGGGCTACAGGAATTTGCGTGTGTTTTCTCCATTTCCTAACCACGAGATTGAAGAGGCACTAAAGGGTCCTGAGAGCATAGTGCGCTTCTTTACACTGACGGGCGGGACTCTGGGAGCGCTCTGCGGTCTTACATTTACAGTCCTCACCTCTTTAGACTGGGCTTTAAGGACAAGCGCAAAACCCATAGTGTCCCTTCCTCCTTATATGGTTATCGTCTTTGAGCTTACGGTTCTTCTGGGTTCGCTCGCAACCCTTTTCGGCCTTCTTATTAATTCACGTCTCAGGCGGAATGCTCCCAGAAACATGTACGATCCGAGGTTTTCTGAAGACAAATTCGGGGTAGCGACGGTGTGTTCAAGGGAAGATATAAAAAAGGTAGAGGAGATATTAAAATTCTCTGGCGCTGAAGAGGTGCGCTTTGAGGAAGTTTAAAGAAGATGCGGGATACGGGATACAGGATGTATATGACTTTCATGCATCATGAATCATTCATCTTGCATTATTCTTTCCGGGAGGTAAATGAGGTTTGATCAAAAGGTTAAAAATCTATTTCCTACCTTTAATCTTGATTTCAACTACATTAGGAACAGGAAAGGTCTTTGGCTGGCCTTGGTCTCTTGATATGTGGAAACAGCCTTCAATTTGGCCATACGAGATGCCTATTGCTTATCCAAATGGGTCTGTTTTTAAGGATCAGAATATTAAGCAAACAGAAATGACGAGAGAGAACTTTGAAGCAATAACAAAAGATTCAGTTCCGCCAACCGAGACTTCTTTGCAAAAGGGCGAAAAATTATTTCAAAATAACTGTTCTCCGTGTCATGGAATGGGAGGAAAGGGAGACGGACCGGTCATAAAGAGGGGATTTTATCCAGTTGATCTTACTGCTTCTCAGACTCAGGCGAGAACGGATGGATATATCTACGCTTATATCAGGTATGGCGGAAAGATTTTGATGCCAAGCTACCGCGACAACGTATCGTCGGATGAGGCTTGGAGCATTGTGAATTATGTGAGAAAGCTCCAGGGGAAAATCAATATTACAGAAGAAAAGGGCAAATAAAAATGGACGAAAAAGTAAGAGAAGAAATCCTCTCAAGACCACGAATCTCAAATATGCTTATCCTTGTCCTTCTCATAATCTTCATTTTAGGAGCCGCTACATTTGTGTCTCAGGCTATAGGTTCTAATGCCAAGGAAGCCTGGCAGATTTATCTTGTGAATTTTCTTTTCTGGGCTGGTATCGCTCAGGGTGGAATTATTGTCTCCTGTGCCCTTCGTATAACATCAGGAAAATGGGGGAGGCCGGTCTTAAGAATCGCTGAGGCTCTTGGCTCTTTTATACCAATATCCTTTATCCTACTTCTTATTCTCTTTATTGGGAAAGACCATATTCTTCCTTATGCGACGCATCCTTATTCTCATCCTAAAGACACGTGGCTCAACATCCCTTTTGTTTTCGGAAGGAATGTGATTGGATTCCTTATTCTCTCAATCCTTAGCCTTGCTTATCTCTATTATTCCCTCAGACAGGACTTGGGGGGTAGCGGTGAAAGTTCGAGTATAAGGGGATGGATAGCATCGGGCTGGCGGGGAGAAGAGGAAAGGAGAGAATGCTGGAATAAGATACTGAGACTTGCTCCAGCTGTTGTTCTCTTTTATGCTGCTGTTTTTAGTATCCTTGCTTTTGACTTTATGATGTCGCTTAATTCTTACTGGTATAGTACACTATTTGGGATTTATTACTTTGTTGCCTGTTTTATAGGTGGGTTATGTGCGACGATTATTCTCTCTGTAATGGTTCGAAAATATCTCAATCTCCAAGATTATATAACAAAATCCCAATTCCAAGACCTCGGGAAGCTCCTTTTCGGATTTTCGCTTTTTTGGGTCTATATGTTTTTCTCTCAATTCTTGGTTATCTGGTATGCAAGCCTACCCGAGGAGGTGGGGTTTGTGATTAAGCGGGTGCAGGAGCCGCCGTTTAAAACCCTCTCCTGGCTTGTAATTTCCTGCTGTTTCTTTTTCCCTCTTGTTACGCTTCTTCCAAAGACGAATAAAATTATCACTCCGATACTTGCATTCATAGCCACTGTTTATTTCTGCGGATTGTGGTTAGAGAAGTTCGTTCTAGTTACGCCTTCACTTTTTCCACAAATCCATTTCGGCTGGGTGCAGATTCTTATCACAATCGGTTTCTTTTCTGCCTTCGTCCTTACATTTTTGCTCTTTATAAGGACATTTCCGATTCTCCCTCTAGGAGACCCGCTCTTTAGCGGTAAAATCGGCTCACATCGCTCTGGAGGACACTGATGGAAGAAAATTTAGATAAAATCACTCAAGTCTTTGTTGCCATTCTTGCTCTTGGAGTTTTAGGTTTTCTACTCACAGTAGCGTCTGTAGCCTTATTCGGCCCACAGATGATACCATTTTTGCGGCTACTTCCATATCCCCTTTTATAGGATTCTAAATTACGGGCTCTGTACTCATCGCTAGAAATGGAGTCTGAATCGGCTTGTTCTTCTCCAGGGAAGAGGATCGAAAAGCTCCATTAATAATTCTCAGATCATTTACTATCTCCAATTTTGTAAGGGATAATATTGAAGTGACAAGGGATCTTGCGTCTCTAGCATGACCTTCTTGTGGAATTTGAAAAATGAACTTCGATAATTTTACGGGCGATGAAATAGATTTCTTACTAGGAAAAACAAAATACAGAGAATTTGAAGAACCTATGGAAAGCGAGGTTTTAAAAGCGGTGACAAACAATGCTTAAAGCCGATGTTGTTATTGTAGGCGGAGGCCCTGGAGGTCTCAGCGCGGCGGAAGCGGCTGCTCGGGGCGGCCTAAATACGGTCGTGATTGAGCAGAACTCTGAAATAGGCTCACCTATTCGGACAAGCGGGGGCAGTTTTATTAATGAGCTACGATCCCTTGGTATCCCTGAGAGTCTCTATCATCCCATCAAGCGGGGTAGGTTTTTATCACCTAAAAACAGCGTAACATTCAAGTATGATAAGCCCTCTCTTTGCATTATAGATGTGCGGAGATTGTTTCAGTTTCTTGCCGAGAGGGCTGTGAAGGCTGGAGCAAAGATAAAAATTAAGACTACTGCTATTGAGCCAATTCTCGAAAATAATTATGCCGTTGGGGTGAAGGTGAAAGATTTTTGGGGTAAGGAATTGACGGTCCAATGTCGGATTGTGATTGATGCAACTGGATACAGGGCTTTCATGGCCAAGAAAGCGGGCTGTCATCCGGGCTTCAACAGGTTCGGTGTAGGGGCGGAGTATGACTTATGTGCTCCGTTCTATGACCAGGATGAGGCGGTTCTGATTGTGGGAAGCCAGGTCGCTCCCGCCGGATATGCATGGATATTTCCTTGGGGAGGCAGTAGGGTAAGGGTTGGAGTAGGTATAATTCACCCCGATTCGAGGAGTAATCCGGATGAATATCTCGAAAGATTAATTCGTCAATCCTCCACGTTTAGATTTAATCTTGATGGCGCTGAGCCGATTGAATACCACTTCGGTTTGATTCCATCTGACGGCTTGTGCAAGGGATTTGTTGGAAATGGAATAATAGCAGTTGGCGATGCGGCGGGCCAGTCTTCGGCCTTGGTTGGAGAAGGAATACGATGGGCAATGACGGCGGGAAGTATGGCGGGTGAGGTGGCGGTTGAGGCTATCTCGGCGAATAACTGCTCGCATGAGTTTCTCACCAGATATGAGAAGAGGTGGTGGGCGCAGCACGGAAAGAATTTACGTATCGCTCATGCAATAAACAAGAGGATTGCTGGATGGTCAGACGAAAAGTGGGATAAAGGTGTAGAGATGCTCAAGCTCTTGACACCAGAACAATTTGCTCAGGCTCTAGGATCAAACTTTACAGCGGGTTGGGTGCTACGTGTTTTGTCCGCAAACCCAATGTTAATCAAGAAGGGGGCTAAAAGGTTTATACGCGGGTTGCTCTCTAGAACCTCATAAATGTGAATAAGGCGGGGAAAAACTCCCGTGTCTGCCCTGCAATTTCTTAAATTTGCAACATTTTTCCTATTAATATAAAATCTCTCTATGCCTGGAAATTCTTTTGGTCGCCTTTTTCGGATAACTACATGGGGTGAGTCCCATGGGCCTGCGATTGGAGTTGTAATAGACGGCTGTCCAGCGGGGCTTGAGATTTCTGCGGAAGACATTCAGTATGAGCTCGATAGACGCCGCCCCGGTCAGAGCAGACTAACCACCCAGAGAAAAGAGCCGGACAGAGTGGAAATACTCTCAGGTGTATTTGAAGGAAAGACCCTCGGAACTCCGATTTCACTCTTGATTGAAAACTTGGATGTGATTTCAAAATCATACGAAGAGATAAAAGACACGTATCGTCCCGGCCACGCCGATTATACGTATGATGCCAAATACGGAATAAGAGACTACAGAGGCGGCGGGAGGTCTTCGGCAAGAGAGACAGCGGGACGCGTTGCCGCGGCCGCTATAGGGAAGAAAATCCTGAATATGAATGGTATAAAAACCACAGGTTACGTTCGGCAAATCGGCGACATTGTAGCTGAGCGGGTGGACTTCGATGAGATTGAGAATAACCCCGTAAGATGCCCGGATCCGCAAAAAGCCCAAGAGATGATAGCTTTGATTGAAGAGGTGAGGCGTGATGGGGATTCGATCGGCGGAGTAGTTGAGGTTGTCTCGACGTGTGTTCCTCCCGGCCTTGGCGATCCTGTTTTCAATAAAATTGACGCAGACCTTGCTCAGGCTCTAATGAGCATAGGCGGCATACGAGGGTTTGAAGTAGGAATGGGGTTTGGCGTATCAAGGCGGAGAGGCTCCGAGGTCAATGATGTGATGTACATGGATGATTCCGGCAGACTAAAATTTAAAACGAATAACGCTGGCGGAATCCTAGGCGGAATTACAAACGGCGAGAATTTAGTTGTCAGGATCGCAATAAAACCCACTTCTTCAATTCCAAAAACTCAAGAGACGGTGGATAGATTTGGCAACCCCAAAGAGCTTATAGTAAAGGGCAGACACGACCCTTGCCTTTGCCCAAGAGCGGTT
>JBLNAE010000284.1:0-5424 GCA_050259195.1 Ignavibacteriales bacterium | reverse complement strand
AACTATTGCCTTTCAGTTTAGTTGGTAATATAAGTTGCGAGGCTTTCTTAAATTATAAATTCAAATCCTTCGCTCAAGAAAAAAATATGATGTTTCAATGTGTGCACAAAATATCAGGTTTCATCTATTCTACCCTTCCCTCTATCGAACTTATGAAAAGTAAAAGATCAATCAGACAGCGAAGCTGTAAAACCATTTGTTTCATTTTTCGAATTAAAAAGGATCTCTTTCTTCGTCACACCGTAGCCCCTGAGTTTACCAGTGATGCTGACTCCAGAAACATAGCCTAATCCATTTAGGGGCTTGCTCAAAAACCTTTTAACCACTGCTTTATTTCTTCGAGATTGTAAAGATATCCAGAACCATTCCCTGGATGCTTGCAACCAGGGAAGAATTTGTAATAAAAGCCTCACAAAGGCTTATAAAGCTTTGGTGAAGCAGTAGAGCATATTGGAGAAGTTACTTATAAATATAACGTGAGTTCGATGTAAGGATTGGATATAAAAATCTCTCCAAATGTGCTAGGAATATATGTGGATCAAAAACCGACCACAAAAGGAGAGCTAAAATGTTACTTCATATTTTCTGTGACATTGATGACTTTTGCAAGAACTTTGAGAAACATTAGGCAAAACAACTGCTGTCCGATGGCAAGATTAAGAGAGTGTATAAGAGTACTTTATCGATGAGTGAAGTGATGACTATAGTAGTTTGGTTTCATATCTCAGGATACCGTACATTCAAATGGTACTATATAAATCACGTATGTAGAAAACTAAGAGGAGAATTTCCGAATTAAGCTACTCTCGTTTTGTAGAGCTAATGTCTAGAGTGCTTCTGCCACTTTATGTATATCTGCACACCAGAAGAGGTAAAGTAACAGGGGTAAGTTTCATAGATTCTATAGCAATTACAGTATGTAAGAACCAAAGGATTCCTTCTCACAGGGTCTTCTACGGAATAGCCCAGAGAGGGAAAAACTCCGTTGGATGGTTCTATGGATTTAAACTGCATCTGATTATAAATGACAGGGGTGAGTTTCTAGCTCTCAAGCTAACTCCAGGAAATGTTGATGATAGAAGGCCAGTACCTAAGCTAACTCAAGACATAGTTGGAAAGCTCTTTGGAGACAAGGGATATATATCTCAAAGGTTATTTGAACAACTCCTCCAAAGGGGGTACAACTTGTTCAAAGCTCAGGAAGAATATGAAAAACAAACTTATGTCTCTTATGGAGAAGTTGCTGCTCAGGAAAAGAGCAGTAATTGAGAGTGTTGGTGATCAGCTAAAGAACATATCTCAAATAGAGCATTCACGTCACAGGAGCGTATTTAATTTTATAGTCAATATTGTTACTGCTCTAATTGCATATACACATCAGCCTAAGAAACCCTCAATTGGCTTATCTATTAATTCCTATCTCCCTGTTGCTCTTTAATTCTTTCATCGAACTCACATTACTTACGATCTATATTCGGAAGTATGATTAAAGAGCCTGTTTGTGGAAGAGGTCATTGTGTCTGACTTTTCAACATCTTCACTGTTTGAGGCTCACCCCATTTTACAGGGCTTTTAAACGGCTATTGGGTAGGACTATCTTCAGAGAATTCTATTAACACCCTTTTAATCAACAATGTGAGTGGTACCGCTAAAATTGTTCCGAGCGTTCCCAATACCCAAGTCCAGAACATAAGTGAGAGAAAAATTAAAAGTATAGAAATGTCCAGCCCCTGCTTCATCAGCTTAGGCTTGACCACAACATCTACTATGTTGTTAATAACTATGAAACCGACCACAACGATGATTGCTTTAGTCCACCCAAACTCGAGTAACGCCAATATGAAAGGGGGAATCATAGCAATTAGATTCCCCACGGCAGGAACGAAATTGAATAGAAAAGAGACCACTCCCCAGAGCACAGGGTAATCAACCCCAAGGGCAACAAGCAGTATGACATTTGCTATTGCCGCAAAGAGACCCATTAGAGCAGTTATTGAAACAAACTTTCTAAGATCATTTCGAACCTCAAACAACCTAGCGCTTATACTGCTCTTCGGATATTCACCTTTTTGTATCCTAGCCTCTAAACCGGTTAACTCAACCAGCATTAAGGAAATGAGTATCAAAAGGAAGATAGACGAACTAAATGCATTAAGCGCCCTGCTTAAAAGAGAAATAGCGATTGGGATAATCCTTTTCGGATCAAACTCCTCACGTGAAAACAATTCAGACACATCAACTCCTGAGCGAGTAAGGAGATTCCGCATGGATTCTTTATATTCAGATAAGCGGTATTGGTATGAAGGTAAAGTTTGGACGAGTTCAGCCATGGACCTTCCAACATACATTGTTAAAAGAACACCGCCTACAATGAAAACCAGAATCGTAATTAACATAGCAAGCGGACGAGGAACGCCTTTTCTTACTATAAAACCAACGAATTGAGAAAGACTAATGGCTAACAATGCGGCAAGGAAAACAAAACCCACTAATGAAGAAGCCGCACGCAAACCTGCCACTATGATAACGATACTTGCTCCAGTAATAAGAACACGATTGAGAGGGCCCATGTATCTATCCTCATTTTAGAAAGTTTTCACAGAAAAACATCCCATATCGAGTTTTGGGAATGCATTTAATATCTATCAAGTTCCATAATATATAATAAGTTCCCTAGCTATGGCAATAATCAATTGGAATTCCTCAACGACTTTTTTAAATAATTCAAAGTAGGAGGGATAATATGAACGGCAAATTGGGAAGAGAGAAAGGTATTGTCTCAACTCTAAGAGAGAGAGCACAGCGTCATAGGTTCGCATATCTCATGACATCTTTAATACTCATCGCTTTACTCTCTCCATATCTGCAACGCACTCCGATAGGTATTGTGATTGTCACATTAATGATTGCTTTCGTTCTACTTTCCGGAGTGGATGCCGTAAGCGATAGAAAACGGGATATAGTCATAGCCAGTATACTTGGTCTTCTCTGGATAATTGGGATTTTTATTAATTTCATTTTATACAAAATAAACGCTGCTTTATTTGAAGAATATCTGCCTTCCGGCATATTATTCTTTGGTTTTGTGACAGTCCGAATACTTTCTCACATACTGAGAACTAGGGAAATCACATCTGAAACGCTCTATGCCGCGGTTTGCGTCTACTTTCTCATGGGAATTACTTGGGCCACCGCTTTTCTTTTGATTGAGAAATTCATTCCGGGATCATTTCACATCAGCCATGACCGGAACCTTGACAAAGCTATGACCGGTTCTGACACGATTTATTATAGCTTTGTTACTTTAGTCACTTTGGGGTATGGTGATATAACACCAGCAACTAATGAAGCAAAATCCCTTGCTGTTTTAGAAGCGATAGCCGGTCAGCTGTATTTGACAATCTTAGTTGCACGGCTAGTAAGCCTGTATAGTTCAAAATTCTCAAAGGGTGAAGATAAATGACTTTTAAACAATGTGAACGAATCTTTAATAAAACAGTTCTCACTTGCCAGTAAATACCTCTTCAAGAATAATGCCCAGGTCAGTTTTGAACTAGCGCTGGATGATCCTCGCTAGTTCCTTACGCGCCGCCACGTAGTCATTGGCAAAGCGCCCATGCAGACCAGGGGCGATGGCCGAGAAACGCTCCACCAACTCGGGGTCGAAGTGCTGTCCCGCCCCCCCTTCAGTATTTCTATTGACTCCTCAGCAAACTGATATAATGCCAATAGCCACCCAGCCCAGCGTCCTACCTTATGTAGAACTGAACCCGTAAATAGCTTCATCTCGTTCTTCTTTCCTGCGTTCATTTTTTCTCTTTACTGAGGTTACGCAAGCGCTTCGCTCATGCTTTTGCTCCTTCGGCCGTGCGGCCCGCTGCCCGTGCTCGCATGCCCCACCAAAGGGCAAGGACGAGGGATCCCAAAAGCCCGAAAATGCCGAAGACAACAACTGCTGGCAGGGCCAGCGTGCCAGGGAAGGACTCTATCGCGATGACTATGCTGGGGATACTGTTACGGATTGACGCAGTAAGAGCCGTCGCCTTTCGGTTGGCGCTGTCCGAGACACCCGCGACCCATCCGATGGCCACGGTGGCAATGAGCAGAAAGAGCGTGCCGAAGTAGCCGATCGGTTTGATTTCCAGAAACAGTTTGTAGTAGGTATAAAAAATGAGAACTAGTAATGTGGCATTAAGGACCTTTGCCAGTTGGCTGGCTGGTCCCACCAACCTGGACGTCAGGGATGGGCGCCAATAATTGATGGCAAGGCCGATGAGTAGCGGCAGGAGTTGAGCCAAGAGAAGGGTGACAGTCATCTTGGTCACGTTCACGTGTACGACCTTGTTGCCGAAAAGCATGGACTCCAGAATGTTCAGGAGCGCTGGCGAGACGAGCGGCGACAATCCCACCAAGATAAGCCCCAACCCCACTGCGGCGCCAACGTTTGCCTTGGCAATCATCGAGAAAATAGCACCGTATGGGCCTCCCGGACAGGCCGCCAGGATTAGAAACCCGACGACCACCATCGGGTTGGTGTGGAATACCACGAGCAGGGCCGCGGTGATGGCAGGAACGAAGACATAGTTAGCGAGGAGCATTCGCACGACCAGTTTCCAATCTCTCGCGGCGTTTATAACATCGTTCATCGAGGCTGTCAGACCAACGAAGATCATCCCCTCAATGAGTGTGATGAGAGAGAGGATGTTGAGCACTTTGCCTAATGTCATCGCTCTATCTCCTTACGCTTCACTCTACGATTGCAAAGTTCCTCGTTGAGAATCGACACACGGAGATTGCATGCCTGAACCCTCTGGACGACGCATAGCTTCAGCACCTCCATGGTCTCTTCCATCGTTGCACCAAGCTTCAGCGCCGCCTTGATGTGACGGCGCGTGCCCGGCGCGCACATGTGCGTGTAAGACGCGTAAGGCGATGCCCAGAAGCTAGACATCTTTGGGCGTTGTCACTCTACCCGCGTAGATACCGATCCCCCTTGCAAAGAACTTGTCAGTCCTCACCTTCATGGACCTATAGGGATCGTCACTACCGGGGCGCCCTCCTTGCCGCCGGTCTCTGTCAGGGAGAACAGAAAATAGAGGAACGTGAAGAGCCCCTTCGAACGGAAGTCGCGGTCATCGATCCAGAACCAGTTTCATCGTAGTCAATAAGGTAATCAAAGAAGTGCCTGTCTCCCAATCTCCAGTCTATAAGCAAGTCTTTTGTTAAGAACGAGACTACTATCATCCTTACTCTATTGTGGATCCAACCCTCTTCTTTAAGCTGCCTCATGCCTGCATCAACAATAGGGTATCCCGTTCTTCCTTCTTTTCATGCTTCAAACCATACCTCGTCGTTTATCCATTTTATATTTCTTCTTTTCTCTTGGAACTCTATCTCTCTTGTTTCTGGAAAGTAATGCATAAT
>JBLNAE010000283.1:0-3877 GCA_050259195.1 Ignavibacteriales bacterium | reverse complement strand
GATGCTTGCACAAGATATAATGAAAGGTTGTTGGAGGGATTCGGCATAAAAGAAAAAGCCCCAAGTGACCTCAACTCTTTTGAAAATCTCTGCTTGTTTTTCCTTACTTGATTTAACCTTTCGGTTTTGCCTTTCAGTACTTAACTTAAGCTTTGATTTTCAAATTGCCTCTAGCCTCTTGGAGCTTATATCGTAAACATACCTGATATTTTACTCAATGTCAAATAACACATGATGCAGTCTTAAACGTAACCAAAATAGGAATATCATACGAAACCAAAAGAAAATAAAGGGCATACGGCACTCCAAAGGTGCGGGTTACTTCTGATAATCTCTTAAAAATAAACTAGTATGAAGATAAGGAGTGGAAATCACTTGAATTTCGGGTTACATGTGGAGGGAAAACGCTTTCTTTCCAAAGAAATGAGCAGTGGGGAGAAAATTTTTGTTGACAAGGAATTATTCTTTATGAGACAATAGGAATAGAAAAGCTTTGTGCATAAAATGAGATGAATACCCTAAAACCCGGTGGTCGTGCCGCAATGGTTTTGCCGGATAATTGCCTGTTTGAAGATGAGGCAGGCGAGGTTTTTGAAATCCTCATGCAGGACTGCAACCTCCATACGATCTTGTGTCTTCCTCGTGGGACGTTTATTCCCTATATAGTCCGGGCTAATAGGAAATTTTAAGCATAAGTTTATGCATAAAGGGGAATATATTTATGCGGAAATGGATCATTATTAGCATTATTATTTTTCTTGTGATTTGCGGCGCGGTCGCCATCGCGCTTATTAACTTTAACTCTTACCTGAATAAGAACAAGCAGTGGCTTGCCCAGCAGGTTGAAACAGCGCTCGGACGTAACGTGAGGTTTGATAAGGTTGATGTTTCAATCATAGGTGGCGTTAGTGCTCATATCAAAAATCTGCGCATTGCTGATGACCCCGTGTTTTCGGAGAAGGATTTCGTGCGTACGGCCGACGCGCAAGTGGCAGTAAAGATTCTCCCGGCGCTCTTCGGTCGTTACGAGCTCAAGCGCATCGTGCTCGACAAGTCGGTGGTGACAATCATCCGTTCGGAAAGGGGATTCAACTTTGAATCGATTGGGAAAACGAAGAATCGTACAGCAGAAAAAGAAACACCGGGCCCGAGTGAGGCTGCGACCTTTCTCATCTCACTTATAAAAATCCAGAGTGCCGATATCCGATTTATTGATCGCACATCAAAGCCTCCTGCCGACGTGATGATACAGAATCTCGATTTCTCGGCATCAAATGTGAGCCTTACAACCCCGATACGGGTGCACGTTGCAGCCGCGCTCTTTAGCAGTGACCGGCAGAACTTCAAACTCAATGGCACGATTGGTCCCATGGGAACGCCGCCGAATGTCCAGAATGCCCCAATCGAAGCGACAATCAATCTCGATCCCCTGGACATTGAGGTGTTGCACCGTGAACTGCCTGTGGTAGCAAAGCTAATTCCATCTGCTCTTGGTCTCTCTGGGCCGATCGAGCTCAAAGCGCTCCTTTCCGGTTCGCTTGCCAAGCTATCTTTCTCGAACCTTAATCTTGTAGCATCGGTATTCGGTGCGAATAAGAGGAATCTCAAAGTATCAGGTGCGATAGGGCCGATCGGTGTATCTGTGGCACAATCTGATCTCAATCTCGATACGCAAATTGAGCTCGGGCCTGTAGTTATTAACAACATGAAGAAGCTCGATATGTTTGCAAAAGCATTCCCACCCGAGCTTTCCTCACCAGACCCGATTTTCATCCGCGCAACAGTCAAAGGCAGCCCGAAGAACCTTAGCTTCAAATCACATCTCGACGGCTCTAGTGCAGAGATATATTACGGCTCGGCGTTTGTGAAACCGAAGAATATTCCACTAGAGCTCAATCTAGATGGGCAGAGGTCTAATGACTCTCTTGGTATGAAAACATTTACGCTTCGACTCGCCGGTCTTAATCTTTTGGGGAAAGGAGTTATCTCTACCGGCCCGGTGAAATCTGTTGATCTTCAGATTGATAGCAACCGCGCGTCGCTTGCGGGTTGGGATCATTTCCTTCCCGCGCTTGCCAGCCATGATGTTTCTGGAACTTTCGAGGTTCACCTTCAGGCCAAAGGAGAGGTTGGTAATGGGCAACTTCCTAATCTCAGTGGCGCACTCACTCTCGAAAGCATCAATGCCCGACGGACAGGCTCGCCATATCAAATTGAGAACCTCTCGACAAAGATCAGTTTTAATGGAGATTCTGCCGTTTTGCCGCCGACTAAATTTAATTTGGGAGGGTCGCCGGTTGAGCTTGAGGCCACAGTGGAGAGCTTCCGCGTGCCGACTATGAGGTTCACTTTTGAATCGCCTGGGCTTCGAATGGCATCGCTTGGCATCGATGGTAAAGGAGTAAAAAAGGAAGAGGTAATTCGCAATCTTAGGGCAAGCGGCAACCTACGCACGATAGAGGGAATGTCCGAGCTTCGTGCCAGTCTGAGGTCTTCAGAGGGGAGCTTTCGAGACATTGATTATAAGGAAATGCAGACCGATTTTGGACTCCGAAATAGCGTAGTAACGTTGAACAAGATTGCTCTTCGTGCATTTGACGGCGCCTATAACGGGAGCGGTCACTACGAGATGAAGGCGCAATATCCTAAGTTCAACTTCCAATCCGTAATACAGGATATGAAACTTGAAAGTATTCTCCGTAGCCAGTTTCCGGGGGTCGAGCAGCGTATTGAGGGGAATCTCAATGCAAATCTAAATGTCACCGGTGCGGGCAAGGACTGGAACACGATACAGAAAGCCCTCAAAGGCAACGGCAAGGTAGAGGTAAAAAACGGAGTTCTTAAGGATGTAAACATAGTGGATGGAGTGCTCAGTAGGATGACCGGGATTGGAGGGCTCTCGAACCTTATCTCACCACGGATTCGAGAGAAATACTCGGAGCTTTTCTCTACAGGCGATACGCGTTTTGACAAGCTAACTAGCACCATCCAGATTGCCGACGGTCGCGCAAGAACCGATGATCTGACGCTAGTAGCGCGAGACTACACAATCCTTGGCAAGGGAACTTTCGACCTCAACAATCAACTTGACTTTGACGCAACGCTTGTGGCTTCAAATCGGCTTACTGAGGATATAGCCTCCAATGTGGGGGCAGTAAAGTACATAACCAATGAGCAAGGCCGCCTGGAGGTTCCCTTCCGCCTTATCGGCGCTTTGCCGAAAGTCGAGCCAAGGCCGGATAGTGAGTTCATCACTAAGGGGCTGGAGCGTGCGGTGATACATAAGGGAATAGAGAAATTCATTGGTGGTAAGGAAGAGTCAACAAGCGGGTCCGAACAAAAGAAGTCGCCTCCGGAGGAAAATCTCCTAAAGAAAACTCTTAAAGGCATTCTTGGAAAATAGCAAGGTTGCATAATGAATGCAGGAGCGACTGGCCAGTCGCTCCTGCAAACACGCGGGGCATTATAATATTCAACCCGCCTCCGCTACAGTTTTGGTAGGCATACTCTTTATTTTGGATAATACATGGTTTTGTAATTTCTCTAACAGATATTCTTTGGGTGTTTTCCCCTGCAATGCCATGTGCGGTCTTTCCTCATTGTATTCTCTCTCCCACTGCTTGAGCAAGCCAATGCAATGCCCAACTGAGACAAATCTCTTCGTGCGGTAAAACTCCTCCTCGTCAGTGCGATGACTGCGTTCTACTTTGCCGTTCTCCTCTGGAGAGCGTACTTTCGTTTTTCTATGTTCAATTCCCAAATCTTCTAAGTGCCAGCTGAATTGATCAGAGAATTCCTGCCCATTATCCGTCTGAATTTGCCCAATTGCAAACGGAAGCACTTTTTGGACTTCATCCACAAATTCAATTGCATTTTT